>CAWVVE010000181.1:0-5251 GCA_963933075.1 uncultured Verrucomicrobiaceae bacterium
CATCAAGTGAAGGCTGGCGACACATTGCCGTTACAGGGGACAACCTCAGGCAGGTTATTTATATTGACGGAGTGGAGGCCGGCAGCGGAGGAGCTCCCGCACCACTTGCCAACAACGGCTCTTCTTTCAATATCGGTGGCGGAGGCATCTATGACGCAGCAAATAACTGGTTCAACGGCCAGATCGATGATGTCGCAGTCTGGGATGTTGTCATGACGGCAGAAACCATCACCGCCCTCGCAGACGGTACACTTACCCCGCTCGGTGCAAAGGATGAAACCCCGCTGGAAATCACCAGCGTGGAATACAACCCCGTCACTAACCAGATAACACTCACATGGAGCTCCAGTCCCAATGTTTTCTATTCCGTGGACCAGTCTCCGGATCTTATGAACTGGGATCTTGAGATCGACGACAGCGTCCAGTCCACCGGTGAAACCACATCCTTCCCCTTCCCGCCGATCAATGCTCCTGATAAGGCGTTCTTCAGGGTTAGGGTATCAGAATAAACATTTTAGCGGCTTTTGCCAAGTCGCGGTGCGATCTTCAACCAGTGCTTCCCCCGTCAACTCCCTGGCGGGGGCGTAGCACACATCATGTGCCCTGCTTGTCCTTGCTGAAAACGATGAGTTGTGACTTGTATCCGGGCTCACGGCAATGGAAATGCTCCATGACCCGGAAATGCTCAGCAATGTAGGATTCGAACTCGGGAAATGACCACTCCCGCAGATGGCTGCGGTTTCTCGGAGGTCCAAGTTCATTGTCTAGGGTGTCTCGGTCAGGGGTGGATATCACGCAGGTTGTGAAATCAATCTTGTTGATAAAGCCCAGGAGATCGTCCGGGTCCATGATGTGCTCAATCACGTCGGCGCAGACAACCAGCGAGAAACACCCTTGTGGAATCCTCCCGAAGTTACTCTCTTCCCAGGACCGGTCCGGGTATTTTTCCCGGAGGTGACTGAGAGACGGCTCAATCTCAAGTCCGAGGGTTTCAGCCTTGCGGAAAAATTTCATTGTCTTGTATCCCGTGCCACACCCGACATCAAGCACCCTGCCCTCCTCATGGATCTTTGCCGCATACCTGTAGACAGCCTTCTGGTAACGCTTCGAGCTCTTGTCACTGTCAATATACTGCTCAAGGGAAAAACCCTCACCTTCATCAACACTCACCACTCCCCCGTCCAGATCAACCTCACAACGGTGACGGTAACCCTCAAAGATATGCCAGGACTTACGGGTCGGGATGTCACCGGTTTCTTGCATTTTTGGACAGTGGATACAAACAGAAATTGTGGGGCTAAGAACCCGGTCAGGATAATAGGTGCCTCGCCGACAAACAACACGCCGAAAGAATGAATATGCACGCCTGTCCTGCTTCCCTCTCTCTTGAGAAATTCGCTTCGGGATAAAGACCCCCGGGCGGGAAACCCCATGATCAAGGCAGTAATTCCCCGGGTGAGGCCTTAATGCAGGGGACGTCAGTCCTCCAAAAGGACGGTTTAGCCCCTGTTTTCGTCAAAAAAATGCTGAATACCCGTCATTTAGGCGGATTATATATGAGATAGCGTTTCCAAGTCAGAGCACACTGAAGAAAAAATGTCATGAAGAGGATTCATTTACCAACAACTTTTGCCGCATTGCTGATTGGCGCATCCCTGTCGGCAGGATGGTATGTGCAGAGTGTTGCCCAAACACCAGGGACAACACAAGGTAGCGGCAAGGCGGCCCCGGGAGCAGCGGCCAAGGTTGGCCACCCCTCCTTCATGAGCCCGCACGCCTCACCAATTGCGCTGCATCGCAACTTCGTCTTTGTGGTAAACACCCCCGCCGACACCCTTGACGTGATTGACACAAAAACCAGAGAAGTCATTTCCCGCGTCCACGTCGGGATCGACCCGGTAAGCATTGCCCTGCGCCCTGACGGCAAAGAAATATGGGTCGCAAACCATGTCTCGGATTCTGTCAGCGTCATCGATACCGTCCCTGCAAGCCCGACCTACCTCCAGGTCATCGCCACCATCCAGGAATTTGACCGTGCCACAAAGGCCACACGCTTTGATGAGCCGGTAGGTATCGCCTTTGCCGACAATGACAAGGCCTATGTCGCCCTCTCCTCGGAGAATAAAATTGCTGTCGTCAACGTGGCCACACGCAAGGTGGAGAAAAGTCTCAATATCACGGCACAGGATCCCAGGGCTATCGTGGTTCGCAACAATCGACTCTATGTACTCCCCTTCGAGTCCAACAACAAGACCCAGCTCTCGGGAGGCTACAAGATTGACGGAGACCTCGTAACCTTCAATGCGCACGAGCACTCAATTGCAAACAACAATGTGCTCTCCCTGGGACATGTCACTGACATCGTCAAGCACCCCAGAGTTCCTGACCGCGACCTTTATGTATTCGACACCAGGACAGACAAGCTGGTTGAAGTCGTTGACACGCTTGGAACCCTTCTCTACGGACTCGCCATCGATTCAACAGGGCGCGCATTTATTGCACAGACCGATGCTCGCAATGACGTCAACGGCCGCTCCGGCACAAAAAAACACGGCTTGAAGGAACTGGGCAACCGCGCTTTCCTCAACCAGGTCACGACCGTCAATTTCAGCGGCGATTCCGCTGGCAAGCCGAAGTTCATCAACCTTGAGCCGCTGCCACCGGAAAACCCCGGACCGGGACAGGCACTGGCCACGCCCTTTGCCATTCAGGTCAGCAACGACGACTCCACGTTGTTTGTGTCCGCCGCCGGGTCAGACAAGATCTTCACCGTTGACACGGCAAGCGGCAACATCCTCGGGAAAGTTGATGTAGGCGCGGTTCCACGTGGCATCGCCCTCGAGTCCGTGGGCAACAGGAAACCTTCCCGCGCCTGGGTGTTCAATGCCCTCGACAATAGCGTCTCACTGGTCAATGCCTCCGACCCCGCCAAGCTCAAGGTTGAAACCACCATTGCGCTGCAGGACCCCACACATTCTGCCTTCAAGCGGGGCCGAATTGCCTTTAACAAGGCCGCCGCATCAACGACTGAAACCTTTTCCTGTGCCAGTTGCCACCCTGACGGGCACACTGACCAATTGCTCTGGGTATTACAGACGCCTGTTGTCAGCTGAGGCAACCAAATCATGCCACGCTCCACCATGCCCATCCGCGGCCTGCGTGACACGGCCCCCTTTCACTGGGACGGAATTCCCGGCGACCCTTACGGCGGAATCAACAGTGCGAGCATCCGCCGGCACGTAAAGCCAAACAGTGACATCAATTCACCGGAAAGCGCCACCCTTCAGCTGATTCATGCCGGCCTTGCCTCCACAATGGCCATGGAAGGAAGCACGGTGAAAAATGACGCGGGCAAAGACGGGTTGCTTTCCGCCAGGGAACGTGATGACATGGCCAAGTTCCTGCTCAATGTCACTTATCCCCCTGCCCAGCGGCGTGCCTATACCAACGTGCTCTCGAAAAGGGCACAATCCGGCTTTGATTTATTTCACATCAAGGGCGACAACGACCCCACAAAACGAAAGCCGAATATCTGTGGCGACTGCCACCGAATGCCCTTCTGGGTCAGCACGAACACTCCCGGAAGCGGCATGGAAGCTCCCACCTGGAGGGGTGCCTATGACCGGTTCCTCATCCTTCCACAGGGGCGTTTGAACATCATTGACTTTGATTTCTATCGTCGCGTTGCGGAGGAAGGAATCCCGGAGCGAAAAGTTTGGCAGTTTTCATGGGCAGGTCGCCGCCGTTTTGACCCTGTGTGGGACATGGTGCTGGAGGGAAGCACAGGGTTCTCTGGTTCTTTCGCGCGACAAATCACCCTTAACGGGGCTACCGCCGAAGACTATTTAACGAATGATCTCCTCAATGCCCTCGAGAGCTCATCCACTGATGGCGGCATCGTGCTGCAGGTTAACGGCGTCTTCATCAATGGGGCAAAGGCAACCCCGGCGGCACTCCAGTTTGATAACGGAAACTACCTTGAGCTTTCCGGCGAACGCCGGCCAATTACCCGCTCTAGATTGGTGTCACTTGCCTCAGAAGGCAGGTTTGTCGGCACCTTCACCGCACGCCACGGCAAAAATGCCGACTATGACCACCCACAACCCGCACTGTGGACGCTTGGCGCCATCGAGAAACAGAGGGGCTCGCAAAAATTCCCGGTAATCTTCGAGGAAAAACAAACCATGACGGTTAGCGGCCGGCACATCAGGGAAGGCGCCCACCTGGTTGTTAATGGAAAGAGAGCCCAGGGAAGTATCGCATTGAGCGACAAGGAACAAGTGCGCATAAAGCTGGAAACCCTGCCCCCCGCCGGCATGCACTTCCTGCAGGTACAGAACCCGGACGGACTCTTCAGCAACGACTTTATCTTTCACGTCTCCACAGGCGAAAAAGAATCCGCTGCCCTTAATAACCCCGCCAATCCCCAGCGCATTCGTAATGCACTCGGGGAGGCAATCGCCCAGGGTAACCTGAAGGAGACCAGGAGACTTGTCGCCATAGGCGCACCGGTCAACGCCATCCGCAGGGAGGGCGGATCAATACCGCTGAGCACCGCTGCCTTTCATGGCCGCCTTGAAATCGCCAGGTATCTTGTCAGCAGGGGCGCGCGTGTATCAGGCACCAATACCGACGGCAACACTCCCCTGCACATTGCCGCCTTCCTGTGCCGCACCGAGTTCTCGGAATTTCTCCTCAGCAAGGGAGCGTCAGTGATCAAGAAAAACGGACGCGGCGAGACCCCCATTGACGTGGTCTCCTCTCCCTGGAACGAGGGCCTGGAGGGTTTCTACACGTCCCTTATTGACGGCGCGGACCTGGGACTGGATACCGGGAAATTACGCCAGCTTCGCCCGGAGATATCGAGCCTGCTAAGCAAACACGCCGCCACGATCAATCAGTAAAGCCATCAAGGGAACAACAAACCCTGCATGATCATGCGACCTCATTGAGGCCGAACCTCATCCGGTAGCTCTCAAGCGATTGCCGGCTAAGCAGGAACACCAATCCCGGGTATTCACTTTCTCCAAAGACTTCAGCGAGTCTATTTCCACGAAGTTTCTCTCAGGAATCTGAGGACTGAAACTCGGCCAGCGACTTAATAAGCAACTGGCTGTCGAACGACAGCTTCGAAAGCTGACAGCGGAAAGTCTTCCCCTTGCTGCGCATGGTAACCACCGAGCCGTCAAAACTCATCAACCTTGCCGAGATGGATTTACCTGCGGCATTGGTCAACTTGTGGGTATCAAAG
>CAWVVE010000182.1:0-5249 GCA_963933075.1 uncultured Verrucomicrobiaceae bacterium
TGCAGTTCCGGAAACACGCAGCTGGGACATTTACCGCTGGGGGCGCGTTGGCCGCATGAACCTTCCTGCAGGCCGGCAAACGTTTCTTGTTCGCAGTGACGGTCCGGTCACGGTCGGGGCTCTCATTGACCTGCGTGAAGTCCGCTTGATTCCCGCCGGCGGCAAAGGGCCTGCAGAGGGGTTTGACTGGCCGGCATTCAGTAAATTTGAATAAATGAGTGATCCGGTTACCGGCGATTCAGGAAGCTCCCGCGTGAGCGTTGCCGGCAAGTTCTTCCGTGCAGGTGAGGAGAAGTTTTACATCAGGGGCCTTACCTATGGCCCTTTTGCCCCCGGGGGGGAATGTTGTGGGTTGAAACATGGTGCTGAGCTGGAAGCGGACCTGGCCAGCATTGTTGCAACAGGAGCGAACACCATTCGACTTTATGAGTCGCCACCTGGTGGCTTCCTTGATGCTTGTGCCGAGCACGGAATCCGGGTGATCGTCGGTGTTGCATGGCCGGATCATGTGGATTTCATCAATCAGGAGGGTCTCTGGGATTCATGCTTGGAAAAGCTGCGACGGGCAGTGATTACTCACCGGGGGCATCCTGCCTTGCTGGGTTATCTTGTCGGCAATGAGATAAGCGCCACGATTGTCCGCTGGCTGGGCCCACGCAGGGTTAAGGTTTTGCTTGAGGAGTTGATTGCAACCGGACGGCTTGAGGACCCGCAGGCTTTATTTGCCTATGCAAATTATCCTTCCACGGAGTACCTGAATCCCGGAAACGCCGATTTTATTGCCTATAATGTTTACCTGGAAGGTGAGGAGGAACTTACGAGGTATGTTGCACGCCTGCAGAATATCGCGGGGGACAAACCCCTGGTGATATCGGAGTTCGGGGCTGATTCACTGGCCATGGGCATGAATGATCAGGCGCGCGTGATTGCATCCGGTGTTGATGCCTGTATTCATGGGGGAGTTGCCGGGGTCCTTGTTTTTTCGTTTACTGACGAGTGGCATCGAGGCGGTGTGGATGTCACCGGCTGGGAGTTCGGGGTGGTTACAAGGCAACGGGAAAAGAAGCCGGCATATGATCTGCTCAAGTCGCGTTTTGAAGTCATGAAGGGCGGAGCGGATGCCATCAAGCTGTCCCGGGTGCCGAAGATTTCAGTAATCATTTGCAGCTATAACGGCAGTTCTACTTTGCGCGACTGCCTTGAGTCGGTCACCAAGCTTTGCTATCCGGACTTTGAGGTGCTCTTGGTTGATGACGGCAGCATTGATTCTTTAGCGGATATTGTCAGGGAATCTCCCGAAGTGCGCTATATTCACCAGGAGCATGCCGGCCTGGGCGTGGCGCGTAACCGCGGAGCCACGGAGGCAAAGGGAGAAATTCTTGCCTATACGGATGATGATTGTGTGGTTGATGAGGATTGGCTGCATTATCTTGCTGCTGCATTTGAGAACAGCGGGTTCGCTGCGGTTGGCGGACCGAACATTTCCCCGCCCCCGGTCAACCGCACTGAGGCCTGTGTTGCCGCCGCACCGGGCACCCCTGCCCATGTGCTGCTTGACGACCGCATTGCAGAACATCTGCCTGGCTGCAACCTTGCCGTTAAACGCGAGGCTTTCGACAGGATTGGAGGCTTCTCACCGGAATATATTGCCGCCGGAGATGACGTGGATTTTTGTTGGCGGCTGCAGGATGCCGGCTTTGTCATCGGCTTTGCTCCACCGGCGATGGTTTGGCATCGCAGAAGGATCAGCGTTAGGGCATACCTGCGGCAGCAGGTTGGTTACGGCAGGGCGGAGGCTATCCTGATCGGCGAGCATCCGGAACGGTATGGGATGATGGGTGGCGCGCGGTGGCGTGGCATCGTTTATTCCGGTAACCGCGGGGAACTCGGACTGGCTTCAAGGATTTACCGCGGGGTATTTGGATATGCCGCTTTCCAGGCGGTTTACGTGCCGGCGGAATCAGATTTTTCCCGGATATCAACCGGTATTCACTGGGTAATGGCGACTGCTGTAATCGGTTTGGCGGGCATGTTTTTCTCGCCTTTCTTACCAGCCGCCCTGCTCATGGGGTGCTGCACATTATTTTCTGCCCTTAAGCAGGCATGCAGAAGCAGGATAGATTCCAGCTATACCGGACCAAGATCCAGGGTATTGCTGATGTTGCTTTGTCTGGCCCAGCCGGTTTTGCGTGGCGCGGCGCGCAGCCTGGGGGCAGTCCATGGCGGTAGTGCACCCCGCGGGTCGTTTCGCCTTGGCAATTTTTTCCGGATGCCGAAACCTGTCCTTGGGAAACGGGTTGGGCGATTGCAAATCTGGAGCGAGAAAGGATTAGGGCGCGATCTGCTCTTGGAGGATACCGCATCCGCACTGCAGCGTTCCGGATTGGTATTTGCCCTTGATAATGGCTGGAGGGATTGGGATTTGGAGGTGGAGAATGACCCTTTGTGGCGCGTTCAACTGACTACTGTCACCGAGTATCACGGGGATGATCAATGCCTTACCCGTGCACGATTCACCTCGAAGGCCACCGCATTGAACCTTATCCTGAATGTGATAATGGTGCTTATACTTGCCGCTTCTGCCTGGGGGCTGCCACAGCGCTTTATTTGGCTGGCGGTGCTTTACCTTATCTGGTGGGTTTTTCTCGAGATTCGGCATCGCCAGCTTGTTGCCAGCTTGTCAACACTGGTAACCAATGTGGCCCGTGATACCGGGTTTGACCGCGTTGATGTATGAATGAGGGTCCAGTACGGGCCGATGTGGTGAACTACTGAGCAATAATCACCGGACCGTTGGTTTGCGGCCGCAATGAGCGGATTTTTTCGACTGCGGATATGATAATGTCGGCGGCAGCCGTCATTTCATCCGTGGTATTCATGGATGATACCGAGAGCCGGATGCTTGAGAGGGCACGTTCATCACTGTGACCCATGGCCTGCATGATGCGCGATGGGTCGCGTTTTCCCGTGCTGCAGGCCGACCCGCTGGAGATGCAGAGATCTTTCTCTGAGGTGAGGATCAAGAGATCCCCGGCCGGCACGTTATCAATACTCAGGTGGGAGGTGTTAGGCAACCTGTGTTCGCTTGTGCCGTTGCGATGAATACCGTCAATGGCCTCAAAAAGCCGTGCTTCAAGGAGGTCACGCAGTTCAGCCAGTTGTTCACCGCCACCACCAGCAAGGCGGTGGCGGGCGAGTTCGGCTGCTTTGCCGAGGGCTACGATTTGTGGCACAGCCTCGGTTCCTGCCCGCCGCCCGTCTTCCTGCCCGCCGCCGGTCAACAGCGGCTTATAGGGCACACCTCTGCGAAGATAAAGGGCACCCACTCCCTTTGGGGCATGGAACTTGTGGCCAGAAAGAGAGAGCATGTCAATATTTCCGCCGGTCACGGAGATGGGAATTTTTCCCGCTGCATTTACCGCATCCGTATGGAAAAATACATCTGCTTCGCGTGCTATTTCCGCTGCTTCAAGCACAGGCTGGATAATACCGGTTTCGTTGTTCGCCCACATCAGGGTGACAAGGGCTGTATCAGGGCGGATGGCAGCGGCCAATACGCCAGGATCGATGCGCCCATCTGCTGTGACCGGCAGTTCGGTAACTTCCAGTTCAGGAGCGATTGCCTTGGCAAAGAGTATGATTGCCGAATGCTCAACACTGCTGGTGACCAGATGTCGTTTGCCAGGTTGCGCAGCCAGCGCAGAGGCGATAGCGGCATTATCCGATTCAGTGCCGCATGAAGTGAAGACAATTTCCTCGGGCAATGCACCGATCATCTCCGCGACCTGTTCCCGGGCACGGTCGATCGCCTCCCGGCTGCGTTTTCCCAGGGGATACCCTGTCGAGGGGTTACCGTATTCCTCGCCGAGAAAAGGAGCCATGGTTTCAACCACTTCCTCATGGACGCGGGTGGTGGCATTATTGTCGAGGTAGATCATGGATTTTGATTGTCTGAATATCTGCAATCTTTAAGGGTATTGCGGCGAAGGTTGGCGCATCAGGCGATGCTCTCAGGTTGTGTTTGCTGGATGATTTGGGTCCGGAGAAGGTGTGGCGGTTATCTTTCCGGTTCATTCATCATGTTACATGATCCTATGTCCCGATCTTTCCTGCAAGCAGATCACTCATTGTTCGCTCGGCTCGTATTGGCCGGGGGTTTTGTCCAGTAGTGAGAGCGTTTCTCCTGCCAGAAACAGGGAACCGGTGACCAGCACTGGCGTGCAGCCCAGCCGGGCCTGTTCCAGCGCTTCGGTGAGCGTGGCAGTGACGTTGCATGGGATTTCCCCAGGGACTAACCGGGTTAAGTCTTCCGGGCTGGCAGTTTGTCGTATTGTTTGAATTGCGGGGAAGATGAAATGCCCGGCGATTTCAGCCAGCAGGGCAATAATCGCCTGGATATTCTTGTTTCCGGCCACTGCGCAAATGATTACCGGTTTTGTGTTGCCGAACATTTCACGCCAGGTTTGCAAGAGTGCACCGACACTGTCTGCATTATGGGCGCCGTCGACAATAATATCTGCTGGTCCGGAGCCTTTAATACGTTCAAAGCGCGCGCGCCATACAGTCCCCTCCAGTCCTTCTTTGATGGCATCCTCTGGTATTTTGAATCCGCCGGACTGAAGTGCGGCAACAGCCAGCGCAGCATTCCAGCGCTGGTGTTTGCCTGGAAGTGAGACGGTGCTTGCTGTCCATGGCTCGTTGACAAATTGCAATGTGGCACCCACTGCCAGAGCCCGCTTTTCCAGAACTTCGCGGGCTTCGTCAGGCTGCGGGGCGCTTACAGCAACAACTCCTGGTTTAAGGATACCGGCTTTTTCATGGGCTATGCGGCCGAGGGTGTCTCCCAGTATATGCTGATGGTCCAGCCCGATCGGGGTAATGGCACAGACTGTCGGCGTCAGCACATTGGTGGAATCTAGTCTTCCTCCCAGGCCGACTTCCATCACTGCGCAACCGATGCCCTTGTGGTTGAAAATCCTGAGAGCCAGAGCTGTCGCGATTTCAAAGAATGTCGGCTGATGTTGCCATTCAGCGGTCAGTTTCCGCAGGGCATCGATGCCGGCAGCAACTGAGGGTTTATCTGCCGGGATACCGTCGATCCTGATGCGTTCACAAAACGATATGAGGTGCGGTGAACTGAACAACCCGGTTTTTTCCCCGGCTGCTCGCAATATGGATTCAACAAAGGCACAGGCGGAGCCTTTGCCATTGGTGCCTGCCACGGTAATAACCGGACAGTCAAGAGACTG
>CAWVVE010000183.1:0-5243 GCA_963933075.1 uncultured Verrucomicrobiaceae bacterium
CAAATAGTTCATTCATAACCTGTCGCTCACCGCTGTCGGCTCCGACCCCGGAGCGGAAATAACCGGGCAACAGGCTGGTGATCTTCTCCACCGCAATCCGGCTGGCAAACTCGCCGGAGCGTGCCCCTCCCATGCCGTCACTGACGGCAAAGAGAAAATCACATGTTCCCAATGAGTCGCTACCGTTGCTTCCCAGAACCGGGGCACCCTCGCTACTGAGGGAAAGCGCCACAAAGGCATCCTCGTTATTCCTGCGAAATCGGCCCACGTCTGTCCTGCAGCTCCAATGAATTGCGATCTGCAAAGGCTCCTCATTTTCCACGGCACCTGCTGCGGATCCTGTCTCCGGGGCATTACCCGCCTTTTCCTCGTCAAGGATCGTGGCAAACTCGAAGTCGATGATGCAAAACCGTCCATCCGAGGCCCGATAGGTCACATTACGCAAAAAAGGATCTTCATGCCGGACCCCATAGGACTCCAGTTCCTCAAAGAGTTTAGCAGTACGGAACTCACTCAAAAGGTCCACCTTGCTGCCGCAATTTGTCGTGATGATCTTTAGCCTATCAGGATCCGCATGCAGAAGTCGCGGAACGAAGTCACATCCGCTCTCTTCCAGGTAACGCAAGACACGAACCTCAGTAGCAAAGCGTTCACTGGCTTTCGGACCCCTGAATACCTTATGCACACGACCGTCAAAGCCAATATGCACCATGGAACGGCGGGTATTTTTCTCTTCACGCATCAACTTGGGCCCTCAGCTGGAATGCCAGATTCCCGGGGACGGGTCGCAGTCAATACTGCTCTCCAGCATGAACCTGCGCAAGGCAACCCCGGGAAAAGGGGGAAATTTCTGAAAAACCCGGTAAATCGGCATGGACATTTGGCACATGGTCTGCTCTTCTAGGAGCCGCCGATCGGGTGCACCTACTATTCAGACTTTGTGTCTAATGGCACTTTCCCCCGAGATGACTAACGTATCTTAAACAACTCAACCTACATAAATATAACGATGGCCAAATACAAACTAGAATACCTCTGGCTGGACGGGTACACCCCCGTTGCAAACATCCGCGGAAAAACCAAAGTCGGTGAATTCGATGAGTTTCCCACCCTCGATCAACTTGATGAATGGGGCTTCGACGGCTCTTCAACACAACAAGCTGACGGCAGTGATTCTGACTGCATGCTTAAGCCCGTTGCCGTCTACCCGGATGCCGGGCGCACCGGCAATGCCGCGCTGGTAATGTGCGAAGTCATGCTTCCCGATGGAAGCCCTCATCCCTCCAACACCCGTGCAGGAATCCCTGACGATCCCGGTGCCTGGTTTGGATTCGAGCAGGAGTATTTCCTCTATCAGGATGAACGTCCGCTCGGCTGGCCCGAGACCGGTTTTCCTGAACCACAGGGCGAATACTACACCGGAGCCGGCTTTAAGAACGTCGGTGATATAGCACGCTCAATCGTTGATGAACACCTTGACCTCTGCCTCGCGGCCGGCATCAACCATGAGGGTATCAACGCCGAGGTGGCGAAAGGTCAGTGGGAATTCCAGATCTTCGGTAAAGGCTCCGCCAACTGTGCCGACCAGATGTGGGTGGCGCGTTACCTGCTGTTGCGTTGCGCTGAGAAATACGGTGTTGACGTCGAGTGGCACTGCAAGCCTTTTACCGGTGACTGGAACGGCTCAGGCATGCACGCCAACTTCTCCACGGACAAATTGCGCGATGAGGGTGGCGAGGACTACTTTAAAGCCCTGATGGCCGCCTTCGAGGAGAAGAAAGAAGAGCACATTGCCGCTTACGGCCCTGACAACCACATGCGCCTGACCGGCCTGCACGAGACCCAGTCCATTGACAAGTTCAGCTGGGGCGTCGCTGATCGCGGCGCATCAGTCCGTGTTCCGCATGCCTTCGTAAATAACGGTCACAAGGGTTACCTTGAAGATCGCCGACCGAACTCCCAGGGTGACCCCTACGCGATTGCCGGGCGGATCCTGCAAACTATCAACGAAGCGGGATAATTCTTCCCGACAGCTTCATTTTCACAAGGCGCCGTTCCGTAAGGAACGGCGTTTTTTTGTGCCATTTAATTCCATTCAGCCGTCGTGGGATTCTCTGAGCTTCTGCAACAATGCCTTCATCTCGGCCAGCTTTTCAGTATTCTTTGCCGCCACGTTTCTGCGCTCACCCAGGTCATTTGACAAATCATAGAGACTTCCCCCGGCAGGAATCTTGACATTGACCCAGGGTCCAAGCTGATCACGTGTGCCGCCGGCGGGGATGAATTTCCACTGCCCCTGGCGCAAAGCCAAGCCACCGGCCTCATGAATAAGGTGCGCCCTTCCTAGAGGATCCCTGCCCAGTAGGGACTTACCGGCATCCCGGCTGTCCACAAAAGCCCCGTCAGGGATTTCAGCCTCAACGATCATGCACAGGGTCTTGGCCAGATCCACCTGTCCAAAGAGGGCTGGAGTCGTCTCACCGGGCTTTATCTTGCCCGGCCACTTGACGATGAAAGGCACGCGTGTCCCTCCCTCAAATTTCGAGTATTTACCCGCCCTAAACGGGCCGTTCGGGTCATGCTTGCCGAGCTTCTCGTTGGCGTCATCCTTATAACCGTCACCAAGCACAGGGCCGTTATCGGAACTGAAAATAACCATCGTGTTATCTGTCAGGCCATTTTTCTCCAGGGCCTTCAGGAGTTCGCCAACGCACCAGTCGGTCTGCACCATGGCATCACCGCGCGGACCGGTCCCGCTTTTCCCGACGAAACGCCGATGAGGCACCCGCGGTACGTGAATATCATGGGTCGAGTAAAAGAGGAAAAAGGGCTTATCCTTGTTTTTGCCGATGAAATCAACCGCCTTACGGGTAATGACATCGGCCATATCTTCATCAACCCAACGCGCCTTGTGACCGCCTGTCATCCAGCCAATACGCGATATCCCGTTAACGATCGTGCTGTTGTGACCGTGCGACCAGTCCATCTTGAGTGTACCCCGCGCCTCACTCCCCGACTTAGCCGAACCGATACGCTTGCCGTAACTAACCGCAATGGGATCCTTGGGATCAAGGCCAACAACGCGACCCTCCTCAAGATACACGCAAGGCGTGCGGTCACCGGTCGCCGGAATCAGGAAATGATAGCCGAAGCCCACCTCGCGTGGTCCCGGTTTAACCTCGGCGTTCCAGTTTACATTCCCCTCCCCCAGTCCAAGGTGCCACTTGCCCACGACACCCGTTGAATAACCCGCCTTCTGCAGGACCTTCGGCAGGGTTGCCATCTTCGGGTCAATGATCAAGGCGGCACTTCCGCGAAGGATTTTTGCACGCTTATTGCGAAACGCATAGGAGCCGGTCAGCAGGGTGTAACGCGATGGGGTGCAGGTCGCCGCCGTACAGTGGGCATCAGTGAAGCGCAGGCCTTCCGCCGCAATCCTGTCAATGTTTGGCGTCTTGAAATCGCACCCCTTGTAGCAACTCACATCACCATAGCCGACATCATCGGTATAAATGACCAGAAAATTCGGCCCTTTGCCGGCAGCGGGTAATGCATTCAATACAATGAGAACAAGGGAAATGAGAACTGGATGGCGCTTCATGATCCCGCGAGTCTCGCGCAACTGTTTGTAATCGGCAAGTCTTACAGACTCAAATGCAATCATGCCGTCCCGTTCCGGAAACCGGGAAAAAATGATATGCCAGCGGGTTGACCCCGCACATGCCAATTTAAAAAAAAACTTCTTCGCCGTATCCCTCGAATTATCGGCTTGATTTATTCTTTAGAGTGTAATGGGTTATCATGTGAGTTGCGGCCTCATCCAGTTAGCACTCTTTCTTGCCATCACAGTCATTACTCCACTGCTGTTACGGCTTGAAGAAGGTTACAATTACAATGACCCGAGATATATGCACCGGTTGGTGGATAATCTGCGCAGCAAGAAGCCCGAGATTCTGTTAATCGGCAACTCGATGCTATACACCCGCATCGACGGTAATGAGCTCGAGAAAATTTCCGGCAAACGCATCAGTCTTCTTACCAAGGGGGGATCCGCCTCCGCCTGCTGGTATCTCTACCTGAAGAATATCGTTGCCGCATCCGGCATTCAACCTGAACAGGTGATCATTTTCTTCCGCGACAAGGTCCTGACATCGCCTGAATACCGGACCGAGGGTTACTACGGCGACTACATCCAGCGCCTGCAGGCGGAAAAAGAGCCCCTCATTCACCAGATTCTTGACTCCCGCCGCAATTCACCCTTCGGATTATCATCTACAATACGGAAGATCTACGGGATCAATACCCAACCCCGTCGCCTCCAGTCGAAACTACACGATCTGGCACTCGACCTTACAGAAGCCGGTAGTAATGATCAGGCACGCCATCTGGTGATGAACAAGCGGTTCAGCATTGATAATCTGCGCCACGATCTGGTAATGGAAAATACCGCTGAAGAGCCCTCCGTAGACACGCAGGATGAATCGAAACTCTTCAACCCGGCTCCCGGCTCGTCCTTTTTGCCCCATATGATTGATCTCGCCGATCAGTGCAACACCAATCTCTGTTTCTACCGGGTCAGGAATCGTTCCAGAGAGATGAAACACCCACTGAAAGCGAACTACATCGATTACCTGCGTGATCTGGAGGATTACCTGGAATCAAGGCATATTTTAACCCTGGTGGAGGCCGGGGAATCCATCCCGACCAACTGGTTTTCAGAGGGTGACCACATATCAGAAGATCATCGTGCCGAGTATACCCGGCTCTTCTGGAGCAATATCAAGGATTCCCTGCCGGTGGCACCATGATATTCCACAGCATTGACTACCTGCTGTTTTTCACCGGGGTCCTCTGTGTCTACTGGGCACTGAACCTTCGCCTGCAGAACATCCTGCTGATCCTCGCAAGTTATTACTTCTACGGTTATGTGCACCCCTGGTATTGCCTTCTCATCGCAACCACCACCGTGGTTGATTATTGCTGCGCACGAGCCATCACCAACCGGCCGGGCAAGAAACGCCTCTTCCTGACAATAAGCCTCGCGACCAATTTCTCCATTCTCTGCGCATTCAAGTATTTCGGCTTCTTCGTTGATAACATTGTTACTGTCATGGGTCTCGCCGGGCTCGACATGTCGGGCCCGGCCTGGGAAATCCTGCTGCCGGTCGGCATTTCATTCTATACATTCCAGAGCGCTTCCTATGTAATCGATGTCTATCGCGACAAAATCCAAGCACGCCGTA
>CAWVVE010000184.1:0-5233 GCA_963933075.1 uncultured Verrucomicrobiaceae bacterium
TTTGCCGCGCAATAATGAAGCGGCGCGCACAGCGACATCACCAAGGATTTGGTCTGCGGCATCGATGATATACCACTTGTGCTCAACGTCTGTGGCTTTTGCCGAGAAAGTCTTCATTTTCAGTGAGCGATGTTTACTGTTCCCTGCTGGCAATCCCCAGAATCAAAGGATTCCGAGATTAGGTTCTCAGTTGGCCTGTGTCAACCGATTATCATGATAAAACGGGGGATTTTCCGTTGGATTCAACCTTAAACAAAGAGAGATTACTCATGCATTTGCTCTCTCTCTATTAGAAGGCATTTGTTGAAGGATTGAATCTCTGATGCGGCTATAAGGCGGTGATTGCGTTGCTGTATTGTCTTTCCAGGAATCATGCCGTAATGGAAAAGGCAACTACTAAACCTTTACGCTTGCGTGGCTTCGGATCGGCGGATAAATCTGCTTCGCTGATATAATCCTTATGAAAATTAAACGTGCGCTTATCTCTGTTTCTGACAAGACCGGACTCGGTTCTTTTGCAAAAAGGCTGCATGGGCTGGGTATTGAGATTTTATCAACGGGGGGTACTGCTGCAACCATAGCGGCTGAAGGAATTCCTGTTATCGAGATTTCCGACTACACGGGTGCTGATGAGATGTTTGATGGCAGGCTTAAGACTATTCATCCAAAGGTGCATGGCGGGTTGTTGTTTCGCCGAGATCACCCGGACGATCCGCGTCAGGCGCAAGAACATGACATTCCGCCTATAGATCTTTTGGTTGTTAACCTGTATCCCTTTGAAGAGACAATCGCCAAAGAGGATGTGACACTGGGTGAAGCCATCGAGAATATCGATATTGGAGGGCCGGCCATGCTGCGCGCGGCGTCGAAGAACTACAACGCGGTCACCGTGATCAGTGATCCTGATGACTATGATGCTGTTGCCAGTGAGATCGAGGAAAATGAGGGGGAGACCAGTTTGAAAACCCGAGAGTCTTTGGCTATCAAAGTTTTTCAACGAACATCTCAATATGACGGGGCTATCAGCGGATATCTTAACAAGTGCCAGAAGACAGAGAGTCGTTACAGTGTCTCTTTACCCTTGGCCTCAGAATTGCGCTATGGTGAGAATCCTCACCAGGAAGCATCCCTTTATGGCAACTTCAGCGATTTTTTCACCAAGCTACAGGGTAAGGATCTGTCCTACACCAACGTGCTCGACATTTCCGCCGCGGCAGAACTGATAGGTGAGTTCAAGCGTCCATGTGTTGCCATCCTGAAACACACCAACCCCTGTGGGGTTGGATGTGCCGATGAAGGAGAAGATTTGCGTGATGCCTGGGAGAAGGCTTTTGAAACTGACAGGCAGGCTCCTTTCGGCGGGGTGATCGTCTGCAACCGTCCTTTGTCAGAGGGGCTTGCGCGTGTCATCGGGGGAATTTTCACTGATGTGATTATTGCTCCTGGATTTGATGCGGAAGCTCGTGCGATTCTGCAGAAGAAAAAGAACCTGCGCTTAATGCGCATGTCCAATGCTTTCTTTAGCAAGGTAGCCCATGAACCTGTCGTAAGGTCGGCTCCAGGGGGGCTTCTTGTCATGGATCCGGATACATCCGCGCTCGGGCTTGATTCCCTGGAAGAGAAAGTCAAGACGTCTCGCCCTCCAAGTGCGGATGAGATGGAGGCAATGCGTTTCACATGGAGGGTTTGCAAGCACGTAAAATCAAACGCTATCGTTTTTGGCGGACGGGACAGGACGTTGGGCGTCGGTGCAGGCCAGATGTCACGTGTTGACGCCTGCCGTATAGCGGTCTGGAAGGCGGGTGAAGCAGGCTTGTCTCTGAAAGGCAGTGTAGTTGCCAGTGACGCAATGTTTCCCTTCCCTGACGGCTTGGTGTCGGCAGCCGAGGCCGGTGCAACCGCGTGTATCCAGCCTGGCGGATCGGTGCGTGATGAGGAGGTTATTGCCGCTGCAGATGAGCGGGATGTGGCCATGGTGTTTACAGGTCACCGACATTTCCGCCACTAGCTCGATTTGACTGATTCTGTTTCCGTGTGCATCTTGGGTTGTGCGAGGAGATGTGCTTGAGCTTGGGGTAAATATTGATCATGTGGCAACTTTGAGGCAGGCCCGGTATGCGGGCCGGCCGGGTAGCATTTGTGCTGAGCCATGCGTTGTGCAGGCTGCGCTGGAAGCTGAAAAGGGGGGGGCGACAGGAATTACGGCTCATTTGCGTGAAGATCGTCGGCATGTCCAGGATGGCGACCTGGTGGCATTGAGTGATCAAATCACCACCCGCCTTAACTTTGAGCTTGGCAACAGTCCGGATATTGTTTCCCTAGCAGTATCATTGTCCCCTTATTCGGCCTGCCTTGTTCCGGAGAACCGGCAGGAGGTTACCACTGAGGGTGGACTGGATGTCTTTTCCAAGAAGGATGAATTGATTCCCGTTATCGGCAGGCTCCAGGATGTTGGAGTGAGAGTGAGTCTGTTTGTTGATCCTTCTCTGAGGCAAGTTGAGGCAGCAGCCGAGTGCGGCGTTGAAATGATTGAGCTGCATACCGGCAATTACGCCAACGCAGTCCCCGGGAAGGATCGAGCCGCTGAGGTTGACCGATTGCGGCAATGTGCTCAGATGGCTAATCAGTCAGGGATACAGGTTAATGCAGGTCACGGAATCACGACCGAGAACTTGCCCGGTTTGTTTGCTGTGCCTCATCTGAAGGAGCTTAATGTCGGGCACCACCTGGTTTCGCGCGCCCTTCACGTAGGGCTATGTGCTGTAGTGAAGGAAATGTGCGGGGCAATGAGCGATTACCGGGGGTAGGCTGTGATCACCAGTTTTTCAGTCAAAATTCAATGGAGTGGGGGCTCTTGATGATTTCTCCTCAGGGTTTAATTTTGTTGAGGTAAGGCTTTCGGAGCTTGGCAGAACTTCATCAAGAAGCCGGCTGATGCCTTTCTCGGCATACATGCTGTTGGGGTAAATTCGCTTGGCTTTAAGGTAATAAGTTAGTCCCATGCCGGAATGGCCGCTGTCCTCAAGGGTCTTGGCTTTACCGAGAATCTTGACAAAGTCAGTAACCTTTAGGGTAAGCGCTGTCAGTAGCTGGTTGAGCTCAATATCGTCACCGGAGTCGGTGGCTGCTTCTTTAGCCATTTCCCACGCACCCCATGGGTCATTTTTTTCCGAGAGCCCCTCGATTTTTGCCAGGGTGAACTGCAGTTCCATGGCTCCTCCAAGCACCCGCTCCAGTTGCTCTTTGCGCTGAGGGTCGTTTTGAACGGCCGCGATGAAGCGTCCCTGTTGCTTCATGATTTCTCTGTGATTGTTCTGCGAGAGGAGAGTATCCAACTGGTTAAGTGTTGTGACTTGAACATCCGCAACCGATGCGAATAAGTCGTTCTGCTCCTTAATTCGCGGATTAAGGGGCCAAGCCTCTATGGCCATCTGCATTTGGCGGCTGTATTCATCCATGTCGCTTTTCTGCGCGGCGATTTTTGCCTGAGCCAGGTTGGCATTGCTCATGTTAGTGTAGAACTGTATGCCTGCCTTGGCCCTTGAGTAGTTGAAGTCCTTTGCCCCGTGGCGCATTCTTTCAACGATCTCGTCGGCGGTTTTATAGTCGCGGACTTCCATGGCGCTGAGTAATGCATCGGCATCCTGGACGAAGCGCTGGACTTTCTGCTTTGAGTCACGGGCGAGTGTGCGGATTCTTGGCAGGTATTCGCCTACGAAAAATGACTCAGCCAGTCTCTTGGAGGCACTTTCAAGTTCATCTTTTTCAACAAGGAATTCAAATGCTCGGACTCCTTCGTCGACGTCGCGAATGATTTCATTGGCGAACATGTCCAGCGATGTCACCGTTGGGCTGACCCCCAGTCCTTTGGCGAGCATTTTATCGGCATCAGAGCCTTCCTTGATCTCAATGGTGCCGTCTCCATCACGGAACAAGCGGCGATAAATGCGGGATGCAATAATGACATGCTCCCAGCGACGCTGTACAGCAAACTGCAGGATCAGTGCCTGGTATTCAACCTTCGCCTGAATCTCAGAAATCCCGATTTTGGCCTTGTTGGCAATCTTCATGGCCTCTATCTCTGCCAAGCGCTGAAAATATCCGGCGACTCTGCCGGTGTTGGAAACAACCTTCCCGGTGTTCTGGCTGCCGCCCTTGCCTTCGCCCTTCGCTCCACCTCTTTTTCTTTCCGCCTCCTCGATCAGGTTTTCTGAAGTGGCGACTTCAACGTTCCAGTGCAGTCCTTTCTTCTCGCGTTCAAGAGCGGCATTAGTCGACGCCAGTGCGACGGCGTTTTTCTGTCCATGATAGGTTCCCAGTATCGCCTGTGAGAGTGAGTCACACAGGTTGGCGTCGATGCGATAGCGGGATGCGCGGGGGAGGAGGGCAACGGCGTCCTGCAGGTGGCTGCGGCCGGATTTATGGGGGGATAGTTGATCAAGAATTTCTCTAATGAGGATACGATATTCTTCATCCTCGCTGGCATCATCCCCCTGTGTATTGAGATATTTTTCAAAACGGGCACGCATCAGGCGGTTGTTGGTGACATTCCAGTTCTGACCGTCCCAGCTGAAAATTTCAGTGCCCGGGTTGAAAACCGGCACATCGGTGCCCAGAAAGGGCTTGCTCTTTTTGGCAGGTGTACGGTTAACCACCGTAGTGCTTCCGGGTTGCGTGGTTGTTTTGCTGGTGGCCCCGCCTGCGCCATCAGGTCCGGTGAGGACCTGTGAATGGCCCTCGCCGGTAATCAGGAATGCGGTTAGAATTACAAAGTTGATGTAACTGGGGGTCATGGCGCGGTGGGTATAATGTTATTCAGGATCGGATCAGCTCGCGGGCGAGGAGAAATTGTTTCTCGGCCACCTCCACCTTGAAAGTAAATCGATCTCCGACGTTGATGCTCAAGTCCTTGAATTTTTTCGGAACGATAATCGGGATGCTTTCCTTGGTGAGGCCTTGCTCAATGTAAACGGATACAACTTGTCCGCGATCTCGCGTCCATCTGAGTTTTTCATCAATCGTTCCGGTGACTCGCCAGACAGTTCCACCCATGCTGTTCCCGCTGGTGATATAATTGGTAATATCCAGTTCGCTCACAGAACGCATTGAATTATCCGGGCTGAATAAGCTTGAACTGAAACTCAGCGCTGCAAGGCATCCTGCTCCCACAAGCCCAATGGCAATGCATGTCATTTGGATGGGGCTTAGCCCCTGTCTTGCTCGGCGAGCCATA
>CAWVVE010000185.1:0-5227 GCA_963933075.1 uncultured Verrucomicrobiaceae bacterium
GCCGCTTTGTATTGTCCGGGAAGAGGGTGTCCCTTCGCCATTACCGTAATCTGTGGAGGATGCTGTGTTTGCAGTCATGGATCGACGGAGATCTTTTCCGGGCGGATGGCCATTAGAGGCAAACTGGAAGAATGCCTATCATTTGGCCGGTAATGTTGTTTGTCCAGGGCAGGGGTGGCTGGCTGCGCAGAACATTCACTACCATGGGACATGAAGAGCAACTGTTATTGGAGCCAGTCTGTATTGAGTAAATCATTTCCTCCTCAGCGTGTTAGTGATTGAGGTTGTAATAGATCGATCTGGTTGAAGAGCAGAAGCCGACGTGTATCCGGTTAACCGGAGTTCATGATGAAAATTGCATATATTTTAACTTGGAATCTGCGTCAAAGAGACGGAGTAACGAGCAAGGTAGAACAACAAGTGGAGGCATGGCGCGCTCTTGGGCATGAGGTGGAGGTGTTCTGTGCCAGTTACCTGGCAACAGAAGTCCCATTTCCGGCAAATGTTTTCCACAGGCGGCGGGTTTGGAATAATCCCCTTGCAGTGATTACCAACCGCAGGACGTATAAGTGCCTTTGCGATGCAGTGCGGGATTTCAAACCTGATGTTAATTACTTGCGGTGGGAATTTTATAAGCCTTCTCTGGCTAAATTGATGCAGGATATTCCAACGTGCATTGAGCTAAACGCCATTTACGATAGTGAGCTCAAAAGCAGGGCAAAGACCAGCACTGTTGACAGGCTTAGGTACCTTTATTATCTGATGACCGGGAGCAAATTCGAGCGGTGTGCTGCGGGCTTCATTGGAGTGACACAAGAAATTCTGGATAATCGGCAAGTTGCGCTATCCGGTATTCCCACGATGGCAATTCCCAACTCAACAAACTTGGCGGGAAAATCCCCGGTAACATTTGAAGGGCATGGTGAAGGCGTGCCTCGCGTTGTTTATATGATAGGGGCTGATAATCCATGGCACGGGGTTGATGATTTCCTGAAATTTGCGCAACAAACTGTTGGGCAACTGGAATTTGACTTGGTGGCAGGATATGAACATCCGCAAGATTTTCTGCCTGCGAATGTCACCTGGCATGCCTGCCTTAATGAAACGGAATTCCTGCATATTTTCAAGCGGGCCTCCTGCGGCTTAGGCACAGCAGGACTGCACACAAAGGACATGGAGGAAGCCTGCCCACTGAAGGTTCGGGATTATTTGTCGGCAGGCTTGCCTGTTATATTGCCGTATGTGGACACTGCGTTTCTGGGAAGGGATACCCCGGATTGGGTCCTTGAGGTTCCCAATTTCCCTGGTGGACTTCTTGTTGCGAAGGATGAAATTCTGGACTTTGTCAACAGAATGAGAGGTCAACGCATTTCCTTGGAGGAGGTAGCCCCATTTGTGGGAAGTGATTACTGGGAGGCTAGGCGTATGGCTTTCCTTGAGGGAGTTGTAAGTCCTCCACTGGAATCATGATTTTTAATGTTGCCGGGTATTAAGATGACGAGTTGTTTTTTGAGGCAATGATGGCTAGCGGTTTTAAACTTTCTGCGATTTTTTGCGCGGCTGGCTTTTTCTACTTACCTGTAGTGAGCGCAGACGAAATGATTGTGCTGCCGTATGGAGCAGCACTTCAAAGCATCATTGACAGTCACCCGGCGGGCAGTGATTACGAACTGGAGACAGGTGTGCACCGTGGTCACGAGCTTGTCCTGAAAGCTGGTGATAGCTTGTCGGGGCAACCTGGGGCGGTTTTATCGGGGGCAGAGTTGCTTGTTGGATGGCGATTTGAAGATCCTTTTTGGATACATGATGGGCCGCATTCAAAAGCGGTGCCTGATGATGACCCAACAGCGCATTATTGGGAGTTCCGTGCAAGGTGGCCACACGATCTTTTTGTTGATGATGTGCCCATTATCCAAAAATATCAACCTGCTCAGGTGAATGATGAAACTTCATGGGCGTATGATTATGAAGAGGACAGGGTCTATGTGCGTTTTGATCCCGCTCAGAACAAAATGGAATTGAGCGGCTTATGTCGATATGGGATTAGAACAGATGCACCTGATGTGGAGTTGCGTAATATACATTGCACGAAGTTTGCCACAGTGGGTCAGAGTGCCGCTGTTCACTTAGGTGAACATGCCTTGATCGAGGGGTGTATTGTCAGCGGCTGCCATGCGACCGGTATTCGTGTCAGTAATCATTCCCATGTCAAACGATCCAAGTTCTTATGGAATGGTCTGGCGGGACTGCATGACGGAGGAAAAAAATCGGTAATAGAATACTGTGAGTTTGCCTACAATGGATGGGCGGGATTCTCAGGAAACTGGTCGAGAGGTGGTGCCAAGATGCCGGGCTCTCAAGGGATGGTTGTTCGCCGCAATTATGCGCATCACAACACGGGACCCGGCTTTTGGTTCGACATTAACTCGCATGATTCCCTGTTTGAGGAAAATCTCAGTGAATATAATTCCTGGGAAGGATTGCTCTTTGAGTTGAGCTGCAATTGCGAGATACGTAATAATATCCTTCGCTGGAATGGACTGGATCCCCGGGGAGGATTGTTATGGGGAGTGCCTTTTGTTATCCAGAACTCGGAGGCAGCCAATGTTCATCACAACTATTTTGAAGCAGCACCGGATAAAGGGGCCCGTGGCGGTGGGGTTTCGATTATTAACCAGAACCGCCCGACTCATACGGAAGGGGCCTGTGGAACCCATGTAACCGAGAACAACCATATTCATCATAATGTGATGGTCATGCCGAAAGGCGGTTATAACGGACTGCAATATGGAAGGTTTGGCTGGGATACTTACGAGGATTTTCTCGCTGCCGGTAACCTTTGGGAGAACAACACGTATTTAACGGGTGCCCCGACATCCGGCAGCTTTCATTGGTATGCAAAGGGTGATAGCGAGTCCGACTTTCTCGGCGCATACCATACCTGGGATGAATGGCAGTCCATTGGGCAGGATGCCGGCAGTAAATTTATAGGCAAACACACGTCATTTTTTAACAAAAATAACCCTGAGCTTGATACCCTTATCCAGGAGACGACCGGGCTTTCGTATGCCGAACTGAAGGCTCCGTTTATAGCCCCAATTTTTGATTCGAACCTGGATCATGATGGCGATCAGATGCCGGATTTCTGGGAAATATCTTATGACCTTGATCCTATGCGTGTGGATTCCAATGATGACATGGATGAGGACGGGGTGAGTAATCTGGAAGAGTATATTGCCGGGACCAATCCTTCTTCTCATGATACGGACGGAGACGGGATGCCTGATGGATGGGAGTTGCAAAACGGGCTAAAGCCGGTTGAGGCGGATGCCCTTGATGATCCGGATGGAGACGGCCTTGTCAATCTTGAGGAGTTTGAAGCGGGGAGTTCTCCACTGATCAGCAACCCGCTGATGGGTCATTTTCCTAATGAGGGGCTTACTATGTGGCTGAAATCAAATGGACCATTGGCAATGGACGAAACCGGGCAGATTACACCATGGCTGGGCTGGCGTAACGATGGTGAAGTAAGGATGTCGAGGGCATATAATCACGAGGCCCCATTGATTTCAGAAAAGCTCGACAATGGTTATCCTATGCTGGCTTTTGGTCCTGGTAATTTGAAGACGCGCGGGGGGTTGGCCTTTGGCGATGTTACATCGGAAGGTTGGACACTGGTAATGGTATTTAAGCTTCAGCAGGAGAATGGGCCTGCCGGCACATATGCGTTGGCGGGGAACAGCGTATGGCGAAAGAGCGGATTTCGGCTTACTGTCGAGCAGGATTTCCTGCATTTTTATTCAACCCAGCAGGACAATAAGTTTTCAGTGGGCTCCTATAAGCGCCTGCTTGAGGAGACCGTTGTGGTTACCTTGATCTATGACGGCCTGAATGAAGCGGGGCGACTATACATCGATGGTGAGGAACAGGCCCGTGGCGCAGGAATCATCCCGCCCAATGACATACCGCTCTGGATCGGGCATATCGGGGGGATGGCTTACCAGCCGGCCTATTATAGCGAGGTGATTACTTTTTCCCGGGCTTTAAATCATTTAGAACGGCGTGAGGTGGAGGCCATGCTGCGCGGAAAATACCAGTCTTCTGGAATGGCGATAGCGGATTCCGATGGCGACGGGATGGCCGACTGGTGGGAGATTGAATACGGTGGCGTTGATGAGCCCGGGGAAGATCCTGATAATGACGGGTTGCGTAACATTGAAGAGTTCCAGCACCGCACCAACCCGGCCTCCGGTGATACTGACGGGGACACGCTTTCTGACCGCTGGGAGGTTGACAACAACTGGAACCCCCGCAGGGATGATTCCACGATCGATGCCGATGATGATGGATTGAGTTCGGTTGCCGAAGAAGTAATCGGTAGCCTTCCTGATAATCCGGATTCTGATGGCGACGGCATGCCGGACGGCTGGGAAGTGCGTTACGGTTTGAATCTCCTTGTAAATGACGCGGGATTCGATACGGATGGCGATGGGTTAACCGACATCCAGGAGTTTGAGCATGGCACCAGTCCTGTGCTTGTCGATACGGACAAAGACACCCTGGATGACTCTTGGGAGATCTCCAACGGTTGGGATCCGCTCGTGAATGATTCCACCGTGGACACGGATGGTGATGGGGTAACCGATGTTAAGGAGGTGTATTATGGAACTGATTTTTTGTTAAAGGATACCGATGGCGATGGATTTGATGATGGCGAGGAGTTGGCCCTTGACACTGACCCTAACAATCCTGAAAGCATACCGAACGTACCTCCTGCTTTTGATGCCAAGGAGTTTCATGTATTCAGGGCCAGTAAGGCTGACACCGGAATTGGAGATTTTCCTGCCACTGATGCTAACGGAGATATCGTTGACTATAAAATCCTGAACAACGTTGATCCCGATCAGGACGGCAATGATGCCTTCAGAATCGAGGAGAATCGTCTCCTGGTTAATGATGCGGGGGATTTGAATTATCCGTTAGGGAGGATTCCTGTCGCAGCTGGCGCATATCATACCCTTGCCCTTGGATCTGGTGGAAACCTTGCCGGCTGGGGGCGGAACGAGGAGGGACAAGTTGAAGTGCCCGGGGACTTGAGAGAACCCATCGGAATGGCGGCCGGATTTTATCACAGCCTGGTGTTACAGGAAGACGGTGTCGTGGTTGGCTGGGGGGCCAATGACTATGGGCAGGCCGATGTGCCCGGAGAACTATCCGCGGTAAATGC
>CAWVVE010000186.1:0-5223 GCA_963933075.1 uncultured Verrucomicrobiaceae bacterium
CCCGCCGGTAACGAGGATGATTTGCGAACGCTCGACAGCCCCGTCAAGCATGTCCTTGATTCCCTCGCCATCCGGAACAGTACCCTGCCGGGCAATACGCAACACCAGCTCCAGCAGTCGTTCACCAAAATAGCCCACATGGGTATTGGTAACCTGTCCAAGCAACAGCTCGGTGCCCGTGTTAATGACCTCAACCCGCATCAGTTAAGTCAACTAACCTGTATGCAAGGGGTCAAACTTAATTTGCTTCGCATCAGACCATAAATCCTCCAGCGCATAGTTGTCGCGCTGCTCCCTGTGAAACACATGGACAATAACATCCACGTAATCAATCACCAACCATTGGCTCTCCGGATGACCGTCCCTACCATGTGCCACAACTCCATGATCAAGGGAAAGCCTCTCGCCGATTTCACGATAAATCGCCTTGAGGTGAGGTGATGAGCTCCCAGTGCATATAACAAAAAAATCAGCAACCGGGGATATTCCACTAAGGTCAAGCACCACGATATCCTCTGCCTGCTTATCATCGGCAAAGCGAGCTGCGGCAAGCGCCAACTCCCTACCCTCAATAGAATTATGTTCTCCCATGGACCAGTTGATCCTGCGGCTCTCTTTACACCTAATCAAACGAAACTTTCTACTCACCGGCGCCAGCGGGGGGGTGCAATATTAACAAGCGCTGAAACAGCTTTATCCCATGACCAATTAATTGATTTGAGTTGGGGCGCGGTTATCGCTATTTAAATCAGGTCATTCATGGAAAAACACCTCGGCCAGCTAATCCTCACAGGAGTGCCGGGAACCACTCTCGATCCCGACACCGCGAGTTTCATAAAAGCCATTAATCCCGGCGGATATATTTTATTTGGCAGAAATATCGAATCCGCCACGCAGCTCCGCAAGCTCATCGATGACTTAAGGGACCTTAGCGCCACGGAGCCGATCATCACTATTGATCAAGAGGGAGGCAGAGTATCCCGCCTGCGCCTCATAGGCAATGAGCCACCAAGCGCTCAACAACTGCGGGACAAGGACGAGGAACAACTGATTAGCAAACACGGGGAACTCACAGGAAAGCTCCTCCGGCTATTCGGTTTCAACCTTGATCTCTGCCCGGTTCTTGATATTTCCCCTGATGACAGTGCAGACAACTCACTTAAGGGGCGCTGCTATGGCTCATCAATAGAACAGGTAATTAAAAACGCTGCGCTATTCAACACCGCCTTGAGGAAGGAAGGAATCCTGTCATGCGGCAAGCACTTCCCAGGATACACCTACGCTGAGTGTGACGCTCACGAGCAACTGCCAGTCGTTGACCGCACCCGTTCACAATGGGAAGCCACGGAAGCTGCGCCCTTCAGCGCCCTTCTAGCCGATCTGGACAGTATAATGGTATGTCACACCCATTACCCATTCTTTGACCCGGATCGCCCCCGCTGGCCTGCATCCTTGTCGCATAATGTGATTAATGAGATGCTGCGCAAGCAACTCGGCTTTAATAACGGACTGGTCATCACCGATGACCTCGATATGGGAGCCATCCTGAATGAAGTCACATTTGAGGGCACCATCAAGAATGCAATACATGCCGGCAATGACATGGTCATGATTTGCCACCGGATTGAAATGGTTGAACTTGCCTATAAAACGCTTAAAGAAATTCCCTCCTCACAAATTGCAAAGCCCCTTGAGCGTATATCCAGGGCAAAGCAGAAGTTTTGCGCGCCAGTTCCATTCAGTATTGAGGCCTTCAATGAGATAGACGCCATGACCTGGGAACTTCGTGTGGCAACACTTGGAGAAGCAGAAGCAGGGAAACTCAGCATAGAAGATGGTAAACGCAGCCCGGTTGAAACATACTGAACACTGATATATGTGTAATAATCATATTTTTACTCTCCATTAGACTCGATGATCCCTGAATTAGAACAGCTCCTCATTATCCAGGACAGAGACCAAAAAATACTCGCTCTGAAGTCCGACCTGGAACGGCTTCCGCGTGAAGAGGAGAACGCCAAGCTGAGACTCGTGGGCGACCAGCAAGCTAAAGACAAAATCAAGGGCTCCATCAAAGTCAACGAGGTTGCAATCAATTCCCTTGAGCTTCAAATCGCAACGCGCAGGGATACCATCGCTAAGCTTAAGGTGCAACAGTTTGAGACACGCAAGAACGACGAATATCAGGCTCTTAACCATGAAGTTGATCGCTATCAAAACGACATCTCAAATCTTGAGGACAACGAGATCAAGCTCATGGAAGTCGGCGAGGAACTAACCGCCGAACTCACACTGGCCAAGGAAACCCTGCAAAGCACTCAAGATATTGTTGATAAGGAGATTAAAATCATCAATGAGCGCCGTGCACATTGTGACAATCTGCTCAATGAAACCAGCGCAGAAAGACAAACCATGGTTTCCACCGTTGACGCTGACCTTCTTAATGAGTTTGAGCGCATATTCAACAGCAAGAAGGGCGATGCAATTTCTGAAATGGAAAATGGTGTGTGCACCGGTTGCCACATGAAGGTGACTCCTGCCACAGCGGCAGCGGCTCGTGCCTCAAAAAATATTGCGCACTGCGATCAGTGCGGAAGAATGCTTTACACCTGAGCGAAGAAACTCCTGCCCCGCAGGCAAAAACACGCGCTCATCTTTTCAGCACGGTGAAACCCTGCATGCAGGTCTTGCCCTAGCGGCTCTTGGCAAAATTCCTCATTTGCAATTCTTCTATCGCCGCACACACCTCGTTTTCGTCCATTTCATTAACCTCAATTTTCCGCCCAATCTCAGGCACAAGGGTAATCGTTAACTGTCCGCCTAGATGCTCCCGGAACTCCTCCAGCCCCTTGAGGACATGCAGCTCACCCTCCTCTCTTGAAACAAGACTGTCATTAAAGATACTAAACCCCACTAACTCGATCAACCTCAGGATTCTCTGACAATCTTCAGCTGAAATGAGGCCTATCCGCTTTGAGTAGACAAGGTCAACAGCCATACCCACGGCCACAGCTTCACCGTGACCAATACTAAACCCGCTAATTTGCTCCAGTTTATGTGCCGTCCAGTGACCGAAATCCAATGGCCTTGCTGACCCCAATTCGTACGGGTCACCGGATGTCGCGATATGGTCAACGTGTAATCCAGCGCTTCTTCGAATAACCATTTCAAGGGCATCCGTTTCAAGATCTCGCAATTGCTCCGCGTTGCGCTCTATATCCTCAAAGAATAACCGATCTCTAATCAACGCAACCTTGATAGCTTCAATGATCCCCGCCCTCCGCGCCTTACCGGAAAGGGAATCGAGAAACAACAGGTCGTTTACAACCGCAAAAGGAACGGAAAAGCTCCCAATCCAGTTCTTCTTCCAGAAAAAGTTCACCCCGTTTTTCACGCCGACGCCACCGTCACCCTGGCTCAGGCTTGTGGTTGGCATTCGCACCATGCGGACACCCCGATGTGCTGTCGATGCAGCGAACCCAACAAGATCAAGAAAGGCTCCTCCTCCAATAACTAGGACAAACGAATGTCGGTCTATTTTACACCTGTTGATTTCCGACCAGATCTCCGGCACCAGCGACCAGTCATTCTTGCACGGCTCGCCCCCGGGCAATACAACGGGAGAGGCAACCAACTCCAACTCTCCGTCTTTTGCGCTGAACCACCGGGCAATGTCACGGAGGAGGTTCTGGTTGCCGCCAATCACCCCCCCGTCAATAAATACAATAACACGTCGCGGGATGGAATCTCCCGCTCTTGCCAAAACATCACCCAATACAGCATTCCCGGGAGCGAAAGCACCGCGAGTAAACACAACACGATGCGCAAATTCCAAATGGATGGGGCGTTCAATCATAAGCTATAGGAGCAGTCAACTAATGTCCGTAGTGCTACCAATATAACGCCTTAAGTAATTACCGTTAAGCGCGGAATGCAAAAAAATACTTTTGCCCATCGTCAGGTCGCGGATATCCGCCTCTGCATCATCAATACAACCGGCAGCATTGCTATCAAAACAGCACTTAACAACGGGTAAGCCGCTGCAATTGCAACCGCATCAATTAAAAGCATTCCAGCAATAAGGAGGCCCACCGCCCTGGAAACTCTTCCCTCTTCATCGCCTAGGAGAAGCAAAACACAATAAGCCGTCCAACCAGCCCAGACAATGAGGAAAATCATTACCAGTATCCCCGATTCAGCACGAAGAAAATAAGTCCCGAGGGCAGCCAAAGCCGGCACTGTCAACATGCTTACCCCAAAAGAGCCGGCCCTCTTATCCTCTGCCTCTCCTCGTGCCGCAAGGGTAATTCCTACCGTGTAAATGCCGAGGGCAAATGCCCAGATCAAAACCGACTCCCTGAACCATCCGCCATCAGCCGGCACCGATGCCGCCACCAGATAAAGCAGAAACCGGCACCCTCCCATGAGAAAAACGCCACCCTTCCAGCGCTTGTGCAAAACATTATAGCCAACAATCATAGCCGCCAGAAGCAGCGAGAACCCGGGAGACGCTCCTGCGAGAATCAGTAATACAACTCCTCCTCCCAGCAGGGTTATAGCCATTCCCCATGCATTAGTCAGGGAAATTTCACCAGAGGGCAAAGGCCGCTCAGGACGATGTACAGAATCAAACCCCACATCAACAGCATCATTCATTATCATGCCCGCCGAATACACCAGTGAAGACCCCAGGATAAGAATGGCCAGGGAGAATAATCCGCCGAGCTCTCCCCCGCCGAGCACCCATCCGGCAATGCAATTGGACCATACCGTTGGCAGGTTTGAAACCCTTGCGAGCTTTAAATAGACATTTGCCCTGGCAAACATAATCACGCCAACCCCCGTTCAGAGAGTCGCTTGAGAAGCCAGTCATATTCACGCCGAAGCTGCTCAACAACATCAACACATTGTAACTCTTCCGGCAATACCTCCCAAGTGTATGTCTCCATCTCAAGGTGACTGCATATGGAAGGATCATCCCGCAACATATCCAGCACTCCATCAATGTGATCCCTTGTGTCAGCAAGGCCACAGGCCGGTTCACTGTATAGAGGAATGTGAAAATGCACGCGCCACTGACTTGCCGCATCAAACACCTCATGACGTGACGCCTCCAGGGCATCAGGAAGGTCGCGGAACCGACTGAGATTCCCTTCTCCATCCCTAGCCACAACCTGATGGAGATACACGTCTTCCTGAAAATCCTCAAGGGCGCTCAATGTC
>CAWVVE010000187.1:0-5221 GCA_963933075.1 uncultured Verrucomicrobiaceae bacterium
GCCTTGGCGGCGGTGTTGCCCATCAGCAGACTGCTGGCAAGACCCGGCCCGGAGGTTGCCGCGAATGCCTCAATCTGGTTGAGGGAGACACCTGCATCCTGTAAGGCACTCTCGATGACCGGGCGCAGGCTCAGCAGGTGGTTGCGTGAGGCGAGTTCGGGAACCACGCCGCCGAAAGGGCGGTGTTTTTTGACCTGTGAGGCCACTTCACTGGATAGCAGCGTCCTGGGAGGGTCAAGCACCGCGGCGGCGGTTTCATCACAGGAACTTTCCAGGGCGAGAATCATGCTTTACGGGTTTACGGATTGTCCTTTACGGGAATGTCACCACTTCAAATTACCAGTAGCCCTTGGCGATCACTTGAATCAACGACATAAGCAGGCTAAGCGGGATTGTTTAGTTTCTCGGCCTGACCACCAGTCTGGCGTATTGCAGCGGCTCGTTGTCACTTAACGGCAGCAGTGCACGCCAGCGCTTGAGGATGACATTATTATCCCGGAAGGCGCTGCCCAGGAACACGGCACTGCTGTTTTGCCAGCTCTTCAGGTCCGATGAGAACTGCACCTGGATAAAGGCATCATCGGCGGCAAGATATTGCGGCAGGCTTGCCACCAGGTATGGCTCAGTGGAGCCGTTGACCTCTATGGCCTCAATGGAGGGTGAGATGCCCGTCAGGGGGTCCGGGAGGATGTAGGCGAGGAGTTCCTTAGCCGTTGCGCCGGTGAACGGCAGGGTATCGCTTGTGCCCGGCGTGCCACCGGGCAGTAGGCTTGAGCGCCAGTTTTCCGGGTCACTGGGATTCGGCATTGCCCCGGGGGCAATAAGGGTAAGGCTCGTGCCTTCATTATCGGGCCGCAGCGGCCAGGGGGACCTGTCATTATAGCGCAGGCTGAGTATTTCATTTCCGTCAGCGGTAGCGAGGGTCAGGCTCTCTCCGCTGTTGTCCAGTTGCCCCCCGTAGGTGCCCGCGACAGGCAGCCCGGTGCCGAAGGCATTCTCAAAGGCCGTGATGTCAGAGACCAGCAACAGCCGCTGGCCCGGCCCCAGGGTTACGTCATCGGCAAAGGTATGTGAGATTCCCCCGGTAAAGGAGACGCCGGCGAGGCTGATCGTGACATTCGAGATATTCATCAACTCGATGTATTCGGTATCCTCATTCTCTCCGGCCGGGTTGTAGAATATCTCGGAGATGATCAGGTTCTCCGCGGCGGCCGGGATATTGGTAATGAAAGTCGCCTCGCTGAGAGCACTCCACTGGTTGCCGGTAAAGGTGCGTGCCCTGATGGTCTGTGTGTTGTCGATCACCGCCGAGGAATTGTCCGGATTGGGTTTGGTTATACGAATTTCCAGGTCCATTCCCATGTCCCCGCTTGCGGTACTTCCATTGTGGACTTCCACGGCGATGGTATTGATACCCTCTGTAAAAAGGGATGCGGGAATCGGAAAATCCTCAAAGGAGCCTTCAGCACCACTGCTGTCATCAATGGCCCGGGTGTTGAAGGTGATTGTTCCTGCCGGCATGTTGTCACGCGCGACTTCATTGCCGTTGATGTAGAGGACGGCACCCCCGTCAGACATGATGCGGGCGGTGGCTTCAATAATATTGGAGGGGTCGGTAATACCGATCTCCCGGCGGAAATAGACAGTCAGGTGTCTTCCAGGATTTATCGGTGCGCCCCCGAAAGGATGGCCATTGATGATCCCGAAACCGAGCGGGGCGATGCCTGTTGCCCATGCGGAATCATCAAATAGAGGATCGATCCACGTTGTTCCGGGATCCGTCCCGTCATCAAGATAACTCCACCCTGGGGAACCGGGTTCGAGGATTGGGGACTCAAGAACCGCGCCCGCAACAATCAGTGCGTTGGGGTTGATCGCTCCACCAGGCAGTCTGGGATCACTACCGTCGGTCGTGTAGTAGATATCACCGACATCGGAGGTCATCAGTAACTCGAATCCGCTCGGCACCTTGCCGCCATGCCGGTTGAAGAGAGGGGGATCAATGTCGGGGTAAAGCCCGCGGGCACGCAGTTGGCTAATGGTCACCGGAGTGCGGAAGGGAAACCATAGTTCATACTCGCGATCCAGTGCGTTTTGCCACTGGACAAGGGTGCGCGGCGGCTCGCCGTGAAAGTCCCCCCAGCGGGCACTTTCCGCCTTCAGCGCCTTGCGGATACCCTCGGCCCTAGCCGCCCACTGGGCTGCACCGTTTTCAGGTGTCAGGGCTCCACCGTTGAACATGTGCCTGTAGGCACGATCCGCGAAGCGCATCGCGTATTCGGGATTGGAGCGCAGGGCGTTGTTTATTGAAGTCGGTCCGCGCGCGGTGTTCTTGGTGGTGACATCGATATTAATGTTGATGCTGCTCAGTGCATTGAACCCTGCCCGCTCCGCATCATGGCAGAAAAACATATATTTGCCCGGCGGGTTGATTTGACGCATGGCGCGCACATTGTTCTGGTCCCAGTCGTTGTTGCCGGCATGGAAATTGAGCAGCAGGTAATCAATAAAGGAATCCAGATCCAAGTATTGCTGCACTTCCTGAAGGTTCCCGGCTATTGCCGAGTCAAGCGTGCTCTGCCAACTCTCCAGCATGCGTGAACCGACCTCGGCTTCGGTGCCGTTGATGACCTCGATATTGTTTCCCCCGACAATGCGAAATCCCTCCCAGTCATCCTTTTTTCCGCCGAATCGTTCGGCAGACCATTCCTCCTCGATGCGCTCGAAGAGGTGGTGCATTCCCCAGTAGATCCCGTTGAAGTAAACATGGACTTCCCGCTGTAATGCCTCCGGGTAGCCCATGGCAAAGTGCGCATCACGGAACCACTGGTCGCGGATATACATTGCGTTGGTGTTCACTGATGATGTTGGATGAACCCATGCGTTGCCGTTGCCGCCGCGCAGGATAATGGCATTAAAGCGCTCGGTAGGGGCGTCGCGACCAAACAGAGGATATTCCAGGCGCCCCGTGCCATAGTCATTGCGGAAGATCAGGCGAAAATTGTGCTTCGGCCTCGTGGTGGAGCGCGAAGCGTTGCCGTTCATGCGCATGCCGGCATCAAGTTGCACGGGGTTGGAATCCTCAAAATCGATCATTTCCACGGAGACCCGGCGCTCGGAACCCTCACCGTCGTCACGTGGGTTGACCTGGATCCCGGTTTGCCGGTCAAAGAGGTTTGCGATGTCGGTAACGATGGAGATTGTCGGGATGTCACGAAGTGATTCCTTGAGTTCCTCGCGGCTGTAGACCTGGTCGACAACGTTCTGGTCCATGTCATAGTCACCGCCTATTGCACCACCGTTGCGTTGCACCCATGGCAGGGGGTATCCCGTGGGGTTGGTTGGCTGGTTGAGCACGTCATCAAGGAACAGGTAGGTTTGGGTGTCGACATTGGATGGCCGGAAGCCATCCTTGAAGGCAATTGCCCGCAACACGGTCGTGGTGTTTATGGTCAGGTTGGCGAAGGAAGGGGTATTGGCATCAGGGGCAGGCGCCTGGTTGCCGTTGGTGGGTGAAGGGCTGCTGCCATCCAGCGTATAGACAATCATGGCTCCCGGAGTGGAGCAGTCGATCCTTACATTGAAGGGCGAGTCAAAGAATCCACGATCGATGTCAAATGCCGTATCACCGACCAGACCGTTAAAATCGATCGTGGAGTTTTGCCGGCCGGGAGTGGGGTCAAGCATGTAGCCGTTCTGGGTGGTTTGGGGAAGTTGCTGCACCTCGGCGATTAACTCAGGCACCAGGATGACATCAGAGCTGCTCACCGTCCTGTTAAGCATCTGGAAGGAGAGCATGTTTTTCCCTGCCAGGAGCTTTCCTGCAAAGGCGATGTCAAACTCCTTCATCGCGTCACCGGCGCGAACTTCATTGTTTGAGTTGTCGCTCGCATTTGAGTTGAACACAGGAGACTCCGGTGCGCTTTGACTGAGAATTTTCTCGCCGTTGAGGTAGGCGACGACACCGTCTTCAAAGTGGAGTTTGAGGGTCATGGACGCCACTGCGGCCGGGTTGTCGAGAGTGAATGGAACCCTTATGTAGGCACTTGGAGTGATGCCACGCATTTCTTCAAGCGTGTTACCGCCATCACCGATGAATCCCGGGAAGTTATAGCCGAAGCCGATGCCTGTTCGTGCGGTTCTCCAGTTGGAGTCGTCAAAGTCGTTGAGCTTCCAGGATTGGCCGATGTCGGTCACTGCCGCCCACCACCTCGCATCTGAGGGCCAGGGAACCAGAGTTTGTGTTTCGGTAACTGGATCAGTCGTGTTGCCGGTTCCATAAGAGAGGCCATAGACCTGTTCCGGGTATTCCGGGGAGAAACTATTCAGCGGTGTGATGCCGTCATTGCCTGTCAGGGCCAGATATTCCCCTCCGGCAGATAGGGAGAAGTTTGTATGAAGCTCGTTGCCTGCAATCCTTTGGTCCTTGGCGGAGGCAAATACCAGCAGGTATCCGCCGGGAGGCACTGTAATGTCCGGAAAGGGCCACTTGTCAGGGTCATCCCTGTCATCGGTCAGGAAGTGCCCGGAGAGTGACTCGGCTGTTGTCCCCGGGTTGTGGAGCTCAATCCAGTCGGAGTCGTCACCATCCTTGTCGAGAAGGCTTCCATCATTGTTGGCGACGAACTCATTGATGCGCAGTTGGGCATAGGCAGTGAACTGCAGCAACATCACTGCGCTCAGCAGGATGGAGAATATCTTCATGGGGTTGAATTCTTTGGGGGGTGAGGATAAATGCGGGGGAAGTTTACTATACTCCAAATACCCCAGTCCTGCCTAACGTTTTGCTTCCAGCCAGGGCATTTTTGGCACTTCACCGGGATTTTCCCTGGCCCATTGCGGTTCGTCAAACCAGCGGGTTGAGGAGTAGCGGGGATAGGTCTCGAAGATGTCGCCGTTACCCGTTGCCCTGGGATCCGCAGTGATTTGCAGATAATTGGCGAGTTGTCCGGCGAGACGCTCTTTGACTTCTGTGAGGGCCGGATCATCAGCGAGGTTTTTCAGGCAACCGGGGTCTTTTTGGATATCGAAGAGTTGCTCGTGCGGACGCTTTGCAACGGCCAGATGGAAGAATTTCTTCACTTCTGGATCATTGCGCCCCGCAATGAGAAAGCTCAAGCTCGGGCATGCGTCGATGTCGTGGTAGCCGCCATGCTCAGGGCCCGGTCTTGAGCCCGGTTTACCTGAGAGTTTCTGTCCGGGGCCTGCCGGCCAGCGCTCC
>CAWVVE010000188.1:0-5221 GCA_963933075.1 uncultured Verrucomicrobiaceae bacterium
GCAACTGCCCGGAATCCGCATCAATCATCCGCAGATCATCCGCGACCTCAAACTCGTAATTAATCTGCGGATTCCGCTCCATATCCTCCTGCAATTCACTCACAAGCCGCTTCAAGTCGAGTCGCTGACGAATCGGAGCTCCACCTTTTGCAAAAGTCAATAATTGATAAACCCTGTTCTGGGCCCTCAATGTGGCAGCACGTGCCTGTTCAAGTTCTCTACGTCCGGAAATCCCTTCGGGGAGTTTCATCTCTGCAAGCGAAAGGTTGCCGAGCATTACAGTGAGTATATTATTGAAATCATGGGCAAAGCCGCGAGCGAGCAGCCCCAGACATTCCAGTTTCTCAATACGGCTTGCCGTCTCCTGCTGTTCGATCCGCTCTGTGACATCCCTCATCAGGACAAGCAACCCCTCGCCAAATGGATAGACACTTGCCTCAAACCAACGCCTGTTTCTATCGTAATAAAATTCAAACCCACAACGCTCCTTCCTCGCCAGGGCCCTTGATGCATCATGAAAGTTCTCCTCACGAACCCCTTCCGGAAGCAACTCCCAGAAACCACTCCCGATTAATCCTTCCTGCGAACGTCCAAACTGTTCAACGGCGCGATGATTTGCAAAGGTAATCTTCCAGTGACGGTCAAAGGCCACGATAGGGTCCGCGATACCCTCAACAATCCCCTTTAAGGACTCGGCCTCATTAGTTTCATTAATATCACTGCCATCACCGTCACAAAGTCGGAAAACCACTACCAGGCCAACCAGGCTGCCATGCGAATCCTTCAGAGGTGCTGAGTTATCCTCAACCTGGACGCTCCTTCCATCCCTGGTCATCAGCATAACACGCCGTCCCTGTTGCTGGTCAGAAGAACGGCTGCGGGGGGCAAAAGTCGGTGCCTTCCTGCCCGAACCGTCGCTGATGGCAAAGATTTCCTGCAGGACCTTGTTTCTGGCATCAGCAAGCGCCCACCCGGTAATTGACTCCGCAACTGGATTCATGAACGTGACATTTCCCACAATGTCAGTGGCAATCACTCCATCGGCCATACTGCGCAAAGTACTCATGAATTGCTCCTCACGATCTTCCAGTGCTTCCCGTGACCGTGACCTGGAAACAGCAATCTCCACGGTAGACTGAAGCTCACGCTCATTGAACGGCTTTATAAGATAGCCTTCCGGTTCCGTCCTGCTGGCACGGGCAATCGTATCCTCATCGGCAAGCGCGGTCAGATAAATGATAGGCTTGCCAAAGGATGATCGAATCCGCTCGGCTGTCTCAATGCCATCCATCGCCCCGGAGAGGCGAATATCCATGATCACCAGGTCAGGATCAACCCGCCGGACAATCTCCAGTGCCTCTGAACCGGTGCGGGCGATACCCACAACACTGTAACCGCACCGGATCAGGGTATTCTGGATATCCCTTCCCACTGCTCCTTCATCTTCAACGACAAGAATACGAACTGGATTCATTAATCTTCAGCAAGAAAGTTATCCACCCTCAGGCAGTTTAAATCCAACACGAAATTGCGTGTCTGGACCACTTCCAACCTCCACAATCCCGCCGATACGTCCTGCCAATTCCCTTACAATCCGTAATCCCAGTCCACCTGAAGACTCGACCGAGAAATCAGCAGGCAAAGCCACACCGTTATTTTTTACGATAAGTTCCCCTCTACCTGCTGATTCATCGGTCTGGATACTGAATCCGACCGTCACCTGATCACGTCCCGGGCAACCATGAACAAAAGCATTTGAGAGCAACTCATTGGCGATAAGAGCAACAGGCATTGCCAACGCGACAGGGAGAAATATCTCCTTGGCATGCAAATGCACCTCAATTTCAGTCTCCTCAGGAGCTACGTGCTCAAGCAAGTCGTTGATAAGTGCATTTGCAAATCTACCAAAATCCAGTCGCGAGTAATCCCCACTGGGACCTACCAGCGAATGCAACATTGCCAGTGTTCCAACACGGGACCTGCTTGCCTGTATTGCTGTCCCTCCTGTATGTTTCTCCTGCAGGCTTAGCAAGGTTGAAATTGTCTTGAGGGTAGCATCCAGACGACCCTGCATCTCCATTCGAGCCCTCAGGGCATCCTGGTCACCTGTCGATTTTCCCTCTTCAGAAATGATCACCTCCCTGTTGACGCCTACCAGCGCCAAGGAGGCCCCATCCTCATCCTGGAGAGGAATAAACACCGTGTCACACACCCCTTTGCTGCCATCATTCCTTGCAAACTCCGCACGCGCCTCCCAACGCCGCTCATTGCGGATCGCGTTTGTGAATACATCACGAAATCTCGCCGGATCCGACGAGCCAAAAATCTGGTGAAGGCCAATGCCTGCGGCCGTATCCTTGGTATAACCAAAAAGGCGCTCTGCTGATGGATTCCAGTCTATGACCCTTCCTTTCAAGTCAGCAACGACAATGGCGTCATGAATGTGGGCAAAAGTAACGGCCTGCCACTTGAGTTTTGTCTGCACCCTGTGCATCTGCGTTACGTCACGAACCAGCATCACCATATTCTCTGAACCGCTTCGAGTTGCCCTGAGTTCGTAATGAAGAACGCCGTGTTCACCTTCAAGCCTGAAATGACGAGTAAACACATCGGCATTTCCCAATTCCGCAATGAGTTCACCGGAGGTCATCCCAAGGGCCGGTAAAACTTCCTCCATTTCATGACCGAGGCATAACTTGCAATCGATCTGCAGTGAGAACCCGGCCGGAAGAAAAGCATCAACCACCCGTCCAGACTCCTCCAAAACCAGTATCATATCCGGACTGGCGTCCAACAGTGCGCGATTCTCGGCACGTGAATCCTCTAGTTTGCGCTGCGCAAGCAATTGCCCGGATATGTCGTGGATAAAGTAGGTGGTAAACATCAATGCCCCGGCCTTGTCCTTTACCTGGGAAACCTGAAGATGCACTTCGACCCGTTCGCCATCACTCGTGGCAAGCTCGATCACCCTGTCTGAAACCCCATGCTCGCTGCTGGTCAAGTGCTCCATGAATTTTCCAAGGTTCTCACGGTCAAAGCCATAGATGAATTCATCAATGGCCTTCCCCTGTATTTCAGCCTTCGAAAATCCAAGCATCGACTGCAGGGAGGCATTGACATCAAGAATACCTCCAGCCTCATCAGCCAGAGCCATCCCCACACCGGAATCATGAAACAAGGCACGAAACCTCGCCTCGCTAGCCCGCAATGCCTCCTCCCCCCTCCGCGCATCCGTGACATCAAAAATACTTAACAACAACCCGCCGTCTTCCATTAACTTTGGCCGAAATTCCAGTTCTCGTATGACACCCTCATCGGTTTTAATCGATAAAATACCGATGGCGCCCTGCCGCCAGACACGAGAACGCCACTCCTCCACCAGTTCGCCGGCCGCTTTCTTGCCATCATCCTTGCAATGAGCGGAAAGCCAATCCTCAATGCAATCATAATCCCGAATATCAGATCCCACCACTTCCTGATGCGCAGGATTGCAGTAGGTCGTCTCACCATCCCGGGCCAACAATACAATACCAAAAGGTGCGGAATCAGGAATCATCCTGAATCTTTTGCACTGCTCGCTTGTCTCGTTATTCTCGGTCTGGAAGCGCTTTAGCTCCACATTGACAGCGGCAAGGTCGGCCTCAAAGCGGGCGGCTTTCCCTTGAATCTCATCCACGCCCTCATTAACCCGTTGTAACTCGCCTTGTGTAATGCCCAGTTCATGCTCGGCATCAACATTCACAGCAATACCATAAACACCGCTCCCCGTATCCCCGGAGCCTGGATGAGCCGAGAATCTCATGCGCACATCGTCTCCATTACCATCTAATATATTGACGTCCATGCTGAAGGCTTCACTTCGCGAGGCGGCTGCGCAGAGATGCCCGGAAAGCGCTGCAGCAGCATCCTTGGAGAATCCCTCAACCCATCCGCCATTCAGCTCCTGTTCCAAACTCCGTCCCCGTAGCTCCAGCCAGGCGGAATTCACCAGATCAATTTCCCCCGCCGGGTTACACCGCCAGGCAGGAACCGCAAGCTCCCCGAGTATCGCCTCTTTTAACTGCTCGTCCCTGCCGGGGTCTGAGAAGAGATCAACGTCAAAGCCAACCCGAATGACTCCGGTTATTTCACCATCCTCGCCCCTGCGTGGTGAATTCGTCCATATGATCCTGCGGATTCTGCCATCATGCCCGACCACCTCATCCATTGAGGTCTCAGGAAAGAGGAAATTACCACCATCAAGTAAACTGCGGGAAAATTCCATGAACTGCTCTTTGGTCTCCCGGTGCTTGCCCGGGTCCAGGAACGCTTCCCAGTAATATTTGTTCTCATCAACCACGGGATCCCAGTTGCCCAGTCGTTTGGCAACCCGATTACTGCGCACAATCTGGCCGTTTACATCCAATACAAGGACTGGCGTTGTGGAACTGGCCATGACCGCCTCCGCAATATCCCCTTCAAACTGCTGCTCCCTGCGCAAACGCTTCTCACCCGTGATGGAATGTGCACAAACAACAATCCCGCCAACTTCCCCTCCTTCAAAGAGCCATGGAGCCATCGTCCAACGAACCCAGTCCATGGCACCATCCGCCCACTCGACAAGTTCCTCACCGGTCTGTTCATCCACCTCATTGAAACAGTTCTCACAAAGCCATCTCCAACGCTCTGATACCTCAGAGAATAACTCGAAGTGACTTTTCCCGCTGAACCCTGAATCAGCTATTCCAAATGCTTTGCGCCAGGGCAGGTTAGCAATCAGGTAACGCATGTTTTTATCAAACATCGCCATCGCCAGTGGACATGCTTCAACCATCAGCTGCAAATTGTGGCGTGTGGCCAACTCTGATTCAGTCGGCAACCCTGCACTTCCCCTGCCCCTTCGCACCTGTGTTGCATCTTTCCCCTTTAATCCTCCGCTACTGATAGCCTTGTCCTGCCTTTGCTTCAGGGTATCCTGCGGATCTTCAGTTTCAGCTGCCTTAAAGTCGAAATCACCAAGTAATGCCTCAGCCAAATCTGCTGTCTGGGGATCAAAAAGCAGGCCGGAGGCCTTGCCTGTATCCTCATTTGCCAACTTGCCTTCAGCATTCCCGCGTTCCCTGTTAGCGGAAGCGTCCGGCAAATCGCGGGCTAACCAGGTTTTTGCAGCCTCAACTTTAAGTTCAAGAGACTCACTCTCCACCGGGGATTGCAATACATCGTTCACGCCATTGCCGGCAAG
>CAWVVE010000189.1:0-5217 GCA_963933075.1 uncultured Verrucomicrobiaceae bacterium
GTGATCGGGAACCTTGCTGAAGTTCCCAAAGACAAGGAAGGAGTCAGGGAGGAGGAAGAGAACAGGGCTGCCGGGAGTGACCATGAAGGGGATACGCTTTCCATTACTGTGGCAATGGCCGGCGAAATTCTTGCTTTAAGAGATGATCACCTTGTATTTCGTCCGGCATTGCAGCCGGACCAGGAGCTTAAGCTGCCACTGCGGAAGGTCAGTTCATTAAGTCGCCATGCCCCGGGACAGCAGGTCCTGGATGGAGAAGACCAGGCTCTGGGATTTCGTGTTTCCTTGCGGGATGGATCGGAAATCCCCGGGCAGCTCGTAAAGCTTACTGATGATGTAATAGTGGTTGCCCTTGCAGGGAGCAGGACAGAGCTCAACCTTCCTCTTGCTGAAATTACCCGGGTAGAGCGAGGCGAACCGATCAGTGAGGGAGCCAAGGGCATCCTTCCTGAAGTCCCCGGTCGCCATGTGGCTGCTCTTTCAACAGGTGAGATAGTTGCCGGGCAACTCCTGCCGTCTCGTGACTCTGATAGATGGCTGCGAATTTCCAGTCCTATACTGACGGTAGAGGCGCCGTTGTCCCTGATTGATCTTCTTGTATTTCCTGACCCTGAGGCGGTTGCTGTCGATGCCGAAGAGTTGCTTGCCGCAGATCTTGAAGTCGAGAATGATGGCAATAATGGCAATAATGGCAAACCGCCACCTGCGGCGGCAGTTGTGGACGCCAATCCCGGAGAGCTTGATGAAGCGGAGAGCGTGGTACGTCATCTGGTATCGCTTGCGCCAGCGGGCATGCTGTGGGCGAAGAAAATCGAGGTGAATGGCACAAACCTGTTGCTCTCAGCGCTTGGAGAAGAGCGTGTTGTTGTTCCCCTTGACCGGGTTGAGTCACTGAGTTTCGGCCATGAGGGACTTCCTGCGAGTGCTCCGGTGCTCGTCTGGGGCGGCTATTCTGATGAGGATGATGAATACCGCAAGACCATTGATGCGATTGATAACCGTATTCCTGCCCGCAAGCTGATCCGTAACAGGTCGAGAGTTCCGGATAGTGATTTCATGCGCCATTTAAGGCGTGCACGTGTTTTGTTGATTCCTGAAATGGAGGGATTCAAGAAGTCTGCGCTTAAAGATGCCATGGAAAAGGACGGCCGGGGATGCCCAAGCTGGGGTGAGGCATTTCGTGACTTTCTCCGTCGTGGCGGAAATATCGTTTTCCTCAGTCCAACGGGCGAGTCATTGTCCTTTTTTAATGAATCAGGATTGGGGCCGTTACGTTCAGGGGGCAGCGGAACCGGTTGGGAATTTACTGCCGAAGGCAGGAAGCTTGGCGCCAAGGTGGACGGGGTGGTGGAAAATGTGAATTCGACGCATTATTACCGGAAGGCTGAACCCTGGAAAATCTGGGGAGCTGCCAAGGGGGGAGGAACCGGTGCTGTGGTCATGGGGCGGCGGATGGAGCGTGGGTGGGTGATGGTATTTGGTGCCGATTTTTATAATACCAATAACGATGCAACCGAGACATTGGTGCGGTTGATTGAATACCGGGCTGGCAGGTAGCCTTTGGGGGACTTATCAATCTTTCCGTTGTCCCTGCGGTTGCCCGGAACCGTTCAATATAACAGGAAAAATTTCCGTGTTCGACATGGGGTGGCATTTGGTGCTTAAATTGAACAATTGAGATTTATGAAAACTTCATATCGAGCATTTATCGTCTTTGTATTGTTTACAGCATCCGGCATTGCTGAGGATTTTTCCAAATCCGCACCTGCCCGGACTGGTCAGGGTGACGGAATTTATCAGGTGGTTCGTCATTGGCCGAAATACCCTGAGGGCAAGAAACTCGGCAACCTGCACGGTGACATGGCCGCCGACAGCAACGGTAAGGTCTATATAGCCACCGGGGGAGGGATCCAGGTGATCTCTGCGGACGGTGTCTACGAGGGTGAACTGCGTTCCAAGAAAGGCAACAAGGTATTCAGGGGGGTTCACGGCATGAAGGTGCGCAGGATGGGCAATGACGAGTCACTCATCATTGCCATGCCCGGAGTGAAGCGGGTTGTTAATGTCAGGCTTGATGGCACTGTGGTTTGGCAGATCATTGGCCCTCCGAAGGTTGAGGGAATGTATGGAAATATCTCGCAATACAACCCGACTGACCTGGATGTTGCCCCGGATGGCAGGATTTATATCGTTGATGGTTATGGCAAGTCACTGGTGCATGTCTACGACAAGGATCGCAAATACCTGAAAACTTTCGGAGGTAAAGGTAAGGAAGATGGAAAGTTCAACATTTGTCATAATATTCTGATTGATACCCGTTCCGGGAAACCGAGCCTGTTAATCAGTGACCGCCAGAACAACCGCCTTCAATTGCACGACATGGACGGCAGTTTTCTTCGCACTATCGACAGCAAGCTGGGGCGTCCCTGCGCCGCTGATATTCATGGTGAACTTCTCGCCGTCAGTGAGCTTGACGGACGGGTATCACTCTACGACAAGAATAACAAGCTGGTGTCTCGCCTTGGTGATGAGCCGAAGGGTCGCAAGAAAGCAAGCAACGGTGTCGGGCCTGCTGACTGGCATGAGGGAGCCCTTATTGCGGTTCATGGCTGCACCTTTGACGCCAAGGGTGATCTTTACGCCCAGGAGTGGAATGTACATGGCAGGGTGACAAAATACAGCAGGGTCAAGTAAGGGCAGGAAGAGCCACTTTTTCGGCAAAGCTTGTCGTTTAAAAATTTCCAGGAGATAATTGTTCCCGCCCTTTGGCAATGCAGAGGATTGCTCAGCTCAAGTGTCCGCGCGTGACCAGGTTGTTCAGGCGCCTGGCGACATCAGCCAGGCCGTCGACAACTGCCTCGCTGTAGCTCCTGCCGTCGGTGGTGTCAATCCCGTGGCCGCTGTCCAGCTGGCGCAGGGCTTCAAGGGCGGGATCCTCGTGGTGGAAAAGCTCGACGAAGACAAATTCCAGCTTGCCTGACCTGGCCGCTGCACCCAGCAGCGCGCCGATCCATCCGTCATCAGTGGACAGGCAGCCGCGGGTCGTCTTTGCCGAGGCATGGAACATGCTGAACTCATCAGAGCCGGCAATCTCGGTGATCAGCGCCTCATTCTCTGGGATGGATAGATCGGAGTCGCCGCAGTGGGCGGCATCGACCATGACCCGGAAAAACTTCTGCCCGAGCCCGGCATTGGCGGCCTTGACCACTTCCCAGCACTTGGCAACGTCGGTGAATGTTTGGAACTCCCCACCGCGCAAGAACTCGATGTGCCAGTGCTTGATCCCTGCCCCAATGGCGTCGCTTTCCTGCACGGCCCGGATATGCACCTTGGCGTCCTGTGCTACAGCAGCAGCAAAATCCTCACCTGTTTTTGGCTCGGCTCCTTCCTGCATCCACGCCTCAATGGAAGTTGAGGCGACCTGCTCGATGTCGTATTTTTTTGCCACTTCAAGTCCGGCTTTGAGCATCTCGACCACCTTGTCCTCATCATTGGGGTTCATCGGGTCCGCTCCGCCGACCATCAGCATCAGGTGCACGGCGAGTCCGAGTTCGCGCAGGCCTGTGATCAGGTCCTCCGTATCCCCTTCGTCAACGCCCGGGAAAACGGTGATCTGTGCGCTGGCAATCTTTACCGGCGATAGCCTGGTGAGGGTTTCCATCTCATTGACAACGATGAGATTCCCGTCTTCTGCGCGGGGCAGACGCCCGTCATCGTCGGGCACGAGGCCGCCGACAAATTTGATGTGGGTGGGGACAACGCCCAGTTCGACGTTGGCCTTGAGAGTTATTTGTTCTGCCATGATGGCGTGGATTGTGGGGCAGAATCTCTTTCACTGCAAGCCTGCAGGAAAAAAGGTGGCTACTAAAGGGGGCAGAACGATTTTTTGTGGTATAAAAAAAGATTGTCGAGTTAAGGTATTTAAGGGTGACTAAAGGGATAATGCTTTTTCGACAATTTAACAGGCATGCCGCCTTGTTATTACCCCTTCTAGGCGGGGTTTCCCTGCCTGGTGTGTTGAGCGGGCAGCAGGTGGATCTTGAGCGGGCATACGGCACTGATATCAGGCCGATGCTCAAGCGTTATTGTTTTGAGTGCCACTCTGGGGAGGATTCCGAGGCAGATATTGACCTTGATTCATTCAAGGAAATTACCGATATCCGGCGAGCAACGAAGGTATGGCTGAAGGTTGCCGATATGCTTTCCAGCAGACAGATGCCGCCGAGGAAATCCGAGCAACCGGGCACCGAAGAGCATCAAAAACTATTGCAGTGGGTGCAGGGCTTTCTCACTGCAGAGGCACGGGCTCATGCCGGCGATCCCGGCAGGGTGGTTTTGAGGCGATTGAATAACGCGGAGTACAACTATACGGTGCGGGATCTGACCGGGGTGGCGGCGCTTGATCCGACCCGCGAATTTCCCGTGGATGGTGCGGCGGGGGAAGGATTCACGAACGCCGGGGCGGCTCAGGGGATGTCGGCTGCATTGGTAAGGAAGTACCTCGACGCCGCCAAAGAAGTTGCTGCCCACGCGGTGCTCACACCTGAAGGCATCCGGTTTTCTCCTTACACGACTGAGCGGGATCGGACCGATGAATTGATGGCCCGTATTCAGGCGTTCTATCGCCAGTTCACGGAGGGCAGTGGCGGTTCCGCCGTAGACCTGCAAGGGATCAAGTTCACCACGAACCAGGGTGGCCGGCTTCCGCTGGCCAGGTATTTGGCGGTAACGCTCGCCGAACGCCAGGCGCTGACGAGTGGCGGCAAGACTGTCGAAGCCGTGGCGAAGGAGCGTGGCTTGAATGCCAAGTACCTGCGGACGCTGTGGAGAACACTATCGGCAGACAAAGTGAATGACGGCACGCTGATCGGCGGTTTTCGGGAGCGATGGCGCAAGACGGAGTCGGAGGACCCGTCGAAGCTGGTGGCTGAAATCGATCAGGCTCAGAAGAAGATGTGGAAGTTCAATTCGATCGGGCACATTGGCCGCGAAGGCGGTCCGCCGCGATGGATGGAGGCGGTCGGTGTTAGGGTCCTCGTCGCTACGCGGCAGGATTTGAAATGGAAGCTGCCCACGGCAGCAGACGGCAAGGACGTCATTTTCTATCTCGCTACGGGTGACGCGGGTGACGGGAACGATCACGACTATGTCGTCTGGAAGAACCTGCGTCTGGCAGGTGGCGGGCGCCCGCCGCTGGCATTGCGGGATATGGCGGGG
>CAWVVE010000190.1:0-5187 GCA_963933075.1 uncultured Verrucomicrobiaceae bacterium
CCATGGCCGAGTAAATGCCGAGCCAGCCGTAGTGGCCACAATCACGGTGCCTGCCCAATCCAAAGTTCTGGCCAACGAGGGCTGTCACGACCCCAAGGAATGCATAACCAAAGCTGATGATCACAAATATGGCCATTGACGGCGGAGTGATCGCCGCTAATTGCCGGTTGCCTAATTTACCGATCATCCAGGCGTCCGTGGCCTGCATGGCAACAAAGGTGAGGTTGAGCAGAATGACAGGGGTCGCCGCCCGAAGCATTGCAAATATTCCGGGCGGAGCCTGATTCACCTTCAGAAGGTGGGGAAGATCATCCTTCAAGGAACCCATTAAAAACAAGGAAACCTGCCCTAGTTACCACTACTACCGCAAGTAACATTGCAAGGAATTGTCATCCGGAGAAGTTAATTTATAAAAAATATAAGTTATAGCTAATAATATTAAAATTATAGTTGATAAGCTATTACAATCATTTAAACTATGATAAATATTTAATATCTAATCAAATGAAAGCGAATAATTGGATTTACGCGGTTCTAGTGTCGGCATTTGTGATTGTCGGGTGCGCAAAGAAAGAGGTTTCTGAAGCTATTAAACAGGAAGGGGTCGGGGGCAAGTTGAGATTGATAAGCTGGTCGGAATACTTTGATCCTGAGGTATTTAAAGCATTCACCAATGAGACGGGAATCGAGGTTGATTACGTTACTTTTGAGGATCCTGATGAGCTCGAGGCGAGACTGGCTTCAGAACCCGGTGCCTTTGATGTTGTCGTCACCGATGACCTGTCGATTAATCGTTTGGCTCAGTTGCATTTGCTGCAGCCTCTGGACAAGGCGGCATTGCCCCACGCCAAGAATATTGCCCGGGAATACATGGGCAAGGCATTTGATCCCGGCAATGAGGTTTCATTGCCTTATCTCTGGGGAACTACCCTGATTGCTTTCCGGGCAGACAAAATAGAAGATCCCGGTAAGAGCTGGAAGGCGCTGTGGAATGAAGAATATTCAGGGAGGGTGATGATTTTCGGGGATCGCACCGAGGGGCTGGGGATTGGTTTAATTGCCAGCCAGCTTCCAATTAACAGCTCAGAGCCGAAGCAATTGAATGTTGCGGCTGATGCGCTGTTGGATGCCATTAAAAATGTGGGGATGAAATTTGGCAGTGATGCCACAGTGAGAGATGGGCTCAAGTCCGGTGATATCTGGATCGCCCCTTGCTACAGCGGTGATGCGGCCATGGTTGCGGAGGATAATGAGAACGTGAGTTTCTTTATTCCCAAAGAGGGTGCGCCACTCTGGATGGATAACTTTTCCATCTCCAGTGATGCGCGTAATGTTGCCGCAGCACACGCATTGATTGATTACATGTTGCGCCCCGAACCGGCGGCTATGAATGCGAATTTCACCTGGTATGGAAGCACCAACCGAGCAGCTAAACAATTTATCAGCGAAGAGTTGCTTGCTGATGAGTCGGTCAATCCCTCTGCAGAGGTGAGGGCCAAATGCCAATTTTACTATAAGCCGGATACGCATCGGGAAATTCTCCTGAATACTGCATGGGGACGCGTTCAGGAGGCGTTGCGGCTTCGGAACAAGAACTCGAAGGCTGTTGCTGAAAATATTGGCATAGAATAATCATCGGCAATCATAGATTGCTAACTGCCTGTTTTCTGCTTTCGGGCAGCAGGGAAATTTAAAGTGAATTCCATTCGTGTCAGATTGCTGATCGTTCTTCTGGCGGTTGGTATGCTCCCGATGGTCGCCGTGATGCTATCGACCAATAGCCTCACCCGTGCGGCGCTTGAGGATTCTGAAAGGGAGAAAATTGCTTCGGTGAACCGTGAGGTGGCCCGGCAAATCAAGCGGGTCATGGAATCAGCGGCTAACGATCTCGTGGCCCTCAAGGGCAACCAACTGGTTAGTGGTGCTGACACGCCCATGGATGAGCGTGTCGCAGAAATGCTGCGCCTCGTGAAGGCCTACGGGATGTTCAATGACATAACGCTCTATGATTCAAGCGGGTTAATGGTGCGTTCCACAACTGATAAAAATCATCCGGAACCCGTCGAGAAGACATTGTGGTTTAAAAATGCCCTTGAGGGAGGGAGTGTTGTTACATCGAGGCCGCACCGCGTGATTGGCAAGGACGGCCTTCACCTGAAGGTTTACATCCCATTGAGTATCGCCGGGGAGAGTGAGGAATTTGTGCTCAGGGCACGACTCGGGTTTGATTCGATGTGGGAACTCATAGACGGGATAGAGATTGGCGAACATGGCCAGGCTTTCCTGATCGATTCCCGGGGGACATTAATTGCAGGGCGGGACAAGACGAAGATTTTGCGCCCTTTCATGAAGGATTCCGACATGCCGTTCTGGGACCGTGAGAGTGGGCTTGTTGATATTGAGGGAAAAGAGTTTTATTTTCACAGTATTATCGTCCCTGTGGCGGAAACAAAGGTGGGTGAGGCATGGGCAGTCGCCTGTTTGCGCCCGAGGTCCGAGGTGTTGGTTGCCGTCAAGCAGGCGGTTGGGGTACAGCAGAGCATATTGGTTTGTGTGTTACTGGGTACCGGACTCCTTGGCATTTGGGTTGCGCGAAGATTTGCCGCTCCTGTGGTCGCTGCCTCGCTGGCGGCAAGGAGGGTGTCAGCGGGCAATTTGCAGACGCGTGTGCCCGAGCATGGAGCAACTGAGTTGAAGCAGTTGGCATTATCTTTCAATTCGATGGTAGATGAGGTGAAAGCTCATCGCTATGAGCTGGAGTCAATAGTTGATTCAAGAACGGAGAGTCTGCGCGCTTCACAGCGGGAACTTGAGGATACCTATGCCCAACTCCGGGCATCCTATGATGCGGCTAAGGACGGGATTCTTGTCGTGGGTATCGACGGGAGTGTTATTGCCGCCAACCAGAGGGTCGTGGAATATTTTGATATCCTGGGAACTATCGGGGAGATGAGGTTCTCTGATTTCAGGGATTGCGTAAATGCCTGTTTTTCTGATGACGGTTTATTCATGGATGCTCTGGAGAAGGTTGACCATGATCCCTCTGTCTCGCTGGAAGTGGAGTGGGAACTGGCCAACCCTGAGGAGCGGATACTTGTCGTATACTCGGCGCCGGTGAAAAATCCAAGGGGGCACCAGATCGCAAGGCTTTGGAGTTTTCATGACGTGACTGAGCAACGTCGTTTGCAAAAGGGGCTAGAGCAGGCTCAGAAAATGGAGGCAGTCGGGCGCCTTGCCGGTGGGGTGGCTCATGATTTCAACAACCTGCTTACAGGGATAATAGGTAATCTCAGTTTGGTGGAGATGAATGACAGGGAACGGAAAGGAGATGACCCTTCTCAATTGATTGCTTCAGCAAAACGTGCCGGGCAACGTGCGGCAGAACTTGTAAAACAACTCCTGGGTTTTTCCCGCCAATCTCATTTGAATCTCGATCATTGTAATGCCAATGATGTCATTGATGACGTGCGATCCCTGCTGAGTGCTACAATTAATCCCAGGGTGACTATCGAGCTCGACTGCGAGGACGGGTTGTGGAGTGTTGAAGCTGACGGCACTCAGGTTGAACAGGTGGTGATGAATATGTGCGTCAATGCAATAGACGCAATGGGGGAGACGGGTGGGTGCCTGAGATTGTCTTCGCGCAATGTGCATATGCAGAAGCGTGAGGGGCCAGATTATGCCCATGGTTCACCGGGTGATTATGTGGTGATCAGTGTCGAGGACCAGGGTTCAGGAATGCCACCGGATGTCCTCAGCAAGATTTTCGAGCCTTTCTTCACGACCAAGGAGCAGGGCAAGGGAACCGGGCTGGGGCTGGCGACTTCCTATGGCATTGTGAAGCAACACGGTGGATGGATAGGTTGTGATTCCGAGGTGGGCCGGGGCACGAAGTTTCAGATTTTCCTGCCTCGAAAGGATGTTCCGCACAGGGCCGCTGCACCGAAACCCGTTACCCATGAGGCGTCGGGGAAATGCAATGAGACATTGTTGCTGGTCGATGACGAGGTGGCCGTGCGTCGGGTGGCAGAGGGCGTGTTAAAACATTATGGCTACAATATCCTTAGCGCTGAGGATGGTCTGGAGGCCCTTGAAGTTTATGAGGAGAACAAGGATGACATTAGTCTTGTGTTACTTGACCTGACCATGCCAAGGCTCTCCGGCAAGAAGACACTGGTTGAGTTGCGTAAAAGGCATGAGAATGTCCCGGTTGTGGTTTGCAGCGGTTATCTTGTTGATCTCAAGGGGTTTGAGGAGGAGACAGGATTTCGTCCGGAGGCGGCGATTCAGAAGCCCTATAATATCAAGGATCTGGCCAGCAAGATACGGGAAGTATTGGACCGGGCGGCCAGTGGTGTTGCCCATTCGGGGAGCTAGATTGGCTGGTTACGTAAGGGCAATGATACCCTTTACCTGAGTATTTTATTCCCATATCCTTATGCAGATATGAAAAGATATTCTCTTAATGTAGTCATTGGTGTTTTGCTGGGCGGGATGGCGACAGGTATAGCCTGCGGATATTTGTTTTGGTCAAGCAAGAGCGGTATTGCAGACGGAGCATCTCCTGATCGCGGTAAAGAGCTTACGGCATTAGGTGCCCCGGGGGGGAATCCAACGGGAGAAAGAGCCAAGAATGGAGGCAAGGATACTGGGCATCCTGGAGAGAACCGGGCCGGACAAGCGCTTGTTTCACGTGCTATCAAGTTAATGAAAGCGGGCAGGGTAGAGGAGGCATTGAAGGAAATACTTAATGCCCCGGGGCAAATGGAGAGAATGGAGGCCTTGCTGAGCTTGGTGAAGGGGCTGGATGCCAAGGGGGTGGAGATTGCACTTGCGGAGGTGCGCGGGATGGGGCGCGGGATGGATCAGTTCATGTCTACAAATTTATTAATGGCTCGCTATGCCGAGATTGATCCAGAGAAGGCGCTGAAGTTTGCCTCGGAAGCTTCAGGTTTTGAAAGGATGATGGGAACAACGTCCATTTTGAGGACCTGGGCAGCCAAGGACCCGAAGGCAGCGGGTGAATACCTGGTAAGCACAATACTGGATTCCGGCGTGGATGATTGGCAAATGCGGCGCAGTGCGGCAAGTGTCGCATCTGAGTGGGTGCGACAGGATCCGGACGCTGCATTGAAATGGGCCAAGGGCTTGCCGGAGGAGGTCAGGGGAGATGCTCTTAATAACGTG
>CAWVVE010000191.1:0-5183 GCA_963933075.1 uncultured Verrucomicrobiaceae bacterium
AGCGCTTGTCCCGAATCCTGTCCCATATCCGCAGGTTTTATTCTATTGAGATGGAACGGATAGGCTTTGGTATACGCTCTATCAATCTGCAGCAGGACAAGGACGGGTTGCTTAAAATCCACCTGGTGAAAGGTTCAAGCCCCTACGCTGAATACAATGTTAAAAGCGGTCAGAAAATCCGGCAGGAATGCCTGCCGACACTGAACGCAGCGGGCATCGACTCCTCTCGCGAGACCCTCGTCATCTTCTGTAACCTCGGTGAATGGGACGAGAAAACACGAACTATGCGCCACAAGAGTCCTTATTACGCCGGCGGTTCCCACCGTTCGGGAACCGCGTGGCAACTCGACGAGCCGATCCTTGACACCAGGAACCTCACTGAAAAGACAATGATGCGTGATGGCCAGTACGGGCGGATCTCGATGGGAAAACATAATACAATCTTCATCGGGGGCATCGCCCATGAACTCGGGCACGCACTGTCATTGCCGCACAACAGGGAACGCCCTGACCAGCGGGCCGCTTTTGGCACGGCATTGATGGGCAGCGGCAACCGCACCTATGGGGATGAATTGCGGGGACAGGGCAAGGGCTCCTTTCTAACCCTGGCACACGCCATGCGCCTCGCCTCGCACCCGCAATTCTCAGGCTCGATCAAGGGGCTGTCACTGCCCGCAAAGGCAAATTTCAGTAACTTTAAAATAACCAAGGTGCCGGGTGGATTCCACTGCAGCGGTCAGGTGAACTCGAAAATTCCGGTATATGCCCTTGTCGCCTATGCCGATCCGGAAGGCGGCAGTGACTATGACGCAACAACCGTAACAGCGGTCCCGGACAGCAGCGGTAGATTCCTGCTGAAATGCACCACCCATACCGCCGGCAAAAAAGCCCAGCTGCGGGTAATTGCCTGCCACGTTAATGGAGCAACCTCAAAAAAGGCCTTTAGCTATTCTGTGGCTGATGATGGATCCGTGGATATCAGTAACGCCGGGATAAAATAATCGTGTGCCCGGTGCAGCTGGCCTGCTCCGCGCATGCCTGTATGACTCGACTCCAGCCCCGAGACATCCAGACTTTTGATCTTTTAAGCCAAGCACAGAACCGGTCAAGCCGGGTTACCGGCGTATCTCTACTTCTCCCGGCAGCCCTGCATCAATCCGCGCAGGTAACCGGCAGCGAAAAGCCGGCCTTTCATCTCATAGCCCGGCGTAGCGTTGCTCTCTCCAAGCATTGAGGGTGCATGATCGGGCCTGATCGTTCCCCGGTAGTCAATATTATGCAGGGCGCGCATAACCGCCGGCAAATCGCTTTCCCCATTGTCAGGCCACGTTTCTTGAAAGTTTTTTGCATCTCCACGTGTATTGCGCAGATGCACAAAATGAATCCTCTCAGCAAGCCGACCAATGCCTGCCGTGAGATCCTCGCCCGCGGGGCCAAGTGAACCGGTGCAAAAGCAAACTCCGTTGCTTGGGCTTGGCGCCAGCTTGGTGACGCGCTCGAGGGCGTCAATGCTGCAGAGAATTTGGTCCTGTCCCCAGAAATTCTTTAGTGGCGGATCATCCGGATGCAGAGCCAGTTTAATTCCCGCCTCTTCGGCAACCGGCAAAATTTCATCAAGGAAACCCTGCAGATTGTCCCACAGGCATGCCGCGGCTGTTGCTTCCTGCGGCGGGCCGTGCGCATCCGTGACATTCCCGTGTTCAGCGTTAACACTAAACGCCGTGCTGTATGATCCGCCACGCTCAGTATTCATGCTTGTCGTGCGACACCAGTCCTCACTGGGCATCCAGTTATAACAGAGCACCTCAAGGCCTGCCTCTGCCATGTCGCGCAGAAGGTTCTTTATCATTTCGACCTGCTCATCCCGGCCTGAAAGACCATGGACGATCTGGTCATGCGGCAACTTTCGCTCAATGTGGGTCAATCTCATGCCGTGCCTCTCAACCTCGCGCTTCACCTTGAGCAGGGGCTTTTGTCCGGGCCCGGGGTAAACGGCGACAATCTCCTCAACGCCGACCTGGGCGGCAAGTTGTAAATTCTCCCCGGTGAAGGGCGTGACAATCATAGACAGACGCATGATGTATGACTTACCCTCTTCATAAAGTCAGGACAATGCGCCTTTTAATTCCAGCAGTTATTTCTCTCACGCTGACCTGTGCCTCAGCCAGAAAACCCAATGTCATCATCTTCTTCACTGATGACCAGGGCACTCTGGACGCCGGTTGTTATGGATCCCGTGACCTGATCACGCCCAATATCGACAAGCTGGCGGAGACGGGAGTTCGCTTTACCCAGGCTTATGCCCACACCGTGTGTTGCCCTGCCCGGGCTGCCCTGCTCACCGGACGTCACCCCCAGCGCAGCGGGGTCAACCGGTGGACACAGGGAGACATGAACAGGCCAAAGGGCATTAATATGGCCCTTGAAGAAGTTACGATTGCAGAATCCCTGAAACAAAACGGGTATCGAACCGCGCTGTTCGGAAAATGGCACCTCGGGGCACACCGGGACTTTGGCCCGAAGAAGCAGGGATTCGATGAATTCTTTGGCATTCGGGACGGGTTCATTGACAACTACAACCACTATTTTTTGCATGGTGAGGGATTTCACGATCTTTATGAGGGCACCTCCCCGGTAAAGGCCGATGGCCAATACTTCCCCGAACTGATGACCAGCCGCTCTTTGGCATTCATCGAGGAAAACCGGGAGCGCCCTTTTTTTCTCTATGTCCCCTTCAACATCCCGCATTACCCAGAACAGGCACCAAAGAAATTTGCCGCGCCATTCAAGGACATGAAGGACCCTGCAAGAAAGTCCTATGCCACCATTATGCATGCGACCGACCACTACATCGGAAAGATTTTAAGCAAGCTGGAATCCCTGAACCTCCGCCAAAAGTCGATCATAATCTTTATGAGCGACAACGGGCACTCCGAGGAAACGGGCAACCGCATCCGTGCCGATAACCACAAGAGCGGTCATCCCAAGGGGCACTTTTACGGGGCCAGTGGCGGTGGATACACTGGGAAGTGGAAAGGGAACAAGGGGAATTTCTTCGAGGGCGGCATTCGTGTCCCGGCAATCATTTCCTACCCGGGGATATTGCCGGCGGGCGAATCACGCAATCAGGCCATCACGGTAATGGACTGGTTTCCAACGATCCTGGAGCTTTGCTCAATCAGGGACAATCCTGATAACCCTAAACTCGATGGCTTCAGCCTATCAAAAATCATTGCATCAAAAGAAATGAAAACCCCTAACCAGGTCATGCACTGGGGTTGGTTCAGCAATTGGGCGGTCCGCATTGGTGAGTGGAAATTAATTTCCCGGGGCACATGGGACTGGAACCCCGGGGATCCCCTGCCCAAGTCCACCCAACTCGTCAATTTAAATGACCCGGCCCCGGAAAGAAAAAATCATGCCGCGACCATGGCCCCTGTTTTATTAAGGTTGAAAAAAGCGCACGATCAATGGGCTCAACAAGTTGGCTTTGGCGGAAAATGAACACCCTTGGCGCCCGGCAGGTGATAAACCTGCCCTTCTGCTTCCTGATTGCTGTCGTGCTCTCAATGCCCGCCTGCAGAAAATCCCATGAGCAAGATGCTGCGGTACCGGGTAAGGACAATGGCAAAGCGGTGGTAAAGGACACAATTACGATGCCACTTGAGGAGAGTGAGCGGAGGGCTGCCGCGGCAGAAAGAACGCTGAAAAAAATAGTCGGCGGCATGCTGTCCGGACATGTTCCCCCGTTGATCAAAACCATGCCGGCTTCCATGTTGATTACTGCCGAGAAATTCACCGGGTCAAATCCCGAAAGCCGGCGTGGCGGGGCACATATCTTTAAAATCACCAATGGTGAAAAACACTTTTCCGCCGTCGCGAGGATTGAACTGAGCGCACAGCTGGAAAATGGCGGGTTATTCTCCGTTGTCGGGCAATTAACCTCTGAATGGATTGTCGAGAACAATGGATCCTTACATCTTCAGGATCTCAAGGAAGCCGTCTTTTTGCCGCCGGCTGAAAGTCCCCTCGCCTGGTTTGAGGAACAAACCGAAGAGGTCATCGGCAAACAGCCTGCTTTTTTGCACCATCTTTCCCATGGTATCGACCACTGGCTCACCCGCATTGAGGCGGCACACGGCATCGATGCCTTCATTCGTAACGGCATGGCACTTGGTGATGCCGACGGTGACAACCGTGACGATGTCTATATCTGTCAACCTGGGGGGCTGCCAAACCGGCTCTTCCTTCATCAGGCGGATGGCACGGTCAAGGAAGTCGATGCTGGAGTTGGAATCCTGGACCACACCAGCGCAGCGCTTTTTGTGGATATTGACAATGACAATGACCAGGATCTTGTCCTGGCCACGCCGGCCGGCATCAGCCTGCTGGAAAATGAGGGAGCACTAAGCTTTGCTGCCCGTGGCGTGCTGCGCACCAACAGCGCTGATTGCCACGCCCTGGCGGCGGCTGACTACAACCTCGACGGCAACCTTGACCTCTATATAACCTTCGCCCTTGGTGATCGCCTTAGTGATGAAAACGGCGGCCGGTTTCTCTTCCATGATGCCCGTGACGGCGGCGAAAACCAGCTCTTTAGTAATGACGGGGACTGGTCATTTTCGGAGGTGACAGGGTCAACCGGTCTGAACAAAGACAATAACAGGCACAGCCTGGCCGCAATATGGCATGATTTTGACCTTGATGGCGACCCTGACCTCTACGTCGCCAATGACTACGGGGCCAATCAGCTATACCGGAATGAACCCGCTCAGGACGGTAAACGGGTTTTCACTGAAATTGCAGCCATGGTTGGGGTAGAGGACAAGGGTGCCGGAATGTCAGCGAGCTGGGGTGATTTCAACCGGGATGGCCGCCCGGACCTGTATGTGGGCAATATGTATTCAAATGCCGGCTCACGTATTACTTCACAACCGGGGTTCCCCGTGGCTAACAACCCCGGTTTGCTTGCCGTTTATCGACGTTTTGCAAAAGGCAATACCCTGTTAAGCCAGATAAAGCCAAACCATTTTCTCGAATACGAAGGGGCGGCGGCAATGGGGCGATGGGCATGGAGCAGCTTGTTTGCTGATCTAGACAACGACGGCTGGCAGGATCTCTTTGTCGCCAACGGCTACATTACCGCCACACAACCGGATGACTTGTGAAGTTTCTTCTGGCGG
>CAWVVE010000192.1:0-5132 GCA_963933075.1 uncultured Verrucomicrobiaceae bacterium
AAATTTTACGCCAAGTGCACTCAACTTCTCATTCAGGGCCAGCAATACCGGGACAGGGTCAACTCCCGATTTACTCACTTCTTTCCAGTCCCTGGTCCAGAAAGCACCGGTTCCCAGGTGTTCGAGTTCCGGCTTCAAAAACAACCACTGACTGTCTACCCCCCTCACCGTTCGCGTGGTGGCTCCATCGCCGGCAGCGGCACAGGCCCTGGCAAAGGAATCCGAAGGGGTTTCCCCGGCAAGGGAGAAGGAGGCAGTCAGCAAAGACAGTGCCTGGACAACGAGCCGATAATTCTTCATGGAGTCTCTGATTCTTGAATTGTAGGTATTGAGATGTCGAAATAAATCGGCGCATCAAGATCGGAAGTATCATCAAAAGTCCGCTCGCTCTTGAGTTGGGGATTTTTCTCCAATGGCTCAACTTCCATTTCATAGAACTGACCAACCCTGGAGGGAACCCCTCCAGCAGGCTTGCGATCGAGCAGAGACCAGTGGGCAACCACCATGCGTTTTGCGTTGAGCTCCCCTGCCACGATGTCACCAACCTCGTAGAGGTGATACACCAGGGCACGGGTATATGCTCCCAATTCATCAATTGCTGGCCGCGGTGTCAACTCAACGAGCTTACCCCGGACTTTGAGCCGACCTTCACCCGGGTCAGGCTTTATTCCGTGAAGACCCGCTAATTGAGGGGCACTGACCTCCCCTGATGCACTCCCATAGAAAGCCACCTGCTCCAGCCTGCCGTCCCAGCCTCCTCCAAATACGATTCCGGCATCCTGCCAGTTACTCCTGACATCAAGCGGCGAGGTCCAAATTTCCTCCACTTTACCATTGATCACTGCCTCCATGCCTTCCCGGTCGAACTGCAGGCGCAGATATACCGGATGTCCTGCAACAGGTTTCCCAAAACGAATTGAACGCTCACCCCCGCTGGATCGTATATTGACCCGGAATTTCCCACTCTTCTGGGAAAGACGATACCTGCCGAATTCCATCACCGTGCCGCCCTGCTCAGCAGGAGTAATGAGTGCGTCAACAATCAACCATTTCATTCCATCTATCACCTTCGCGTCGATACCCTCTGCGCGGAACAGCCCTTTCCCGGGCGCCAAGCCAAAGTGTTTCCCGTATCGTGCAGCACCCTCTGCACGCACCCGGACGATTTTGCCGTCCACCTCGACATTCTCACGATTGTTTTTCCATGCAAAAAACAATTCGCCGCTTTCCGGCGGCCAATTTACAGCAAGTGCCTCCGTGGATTGCTTGTCCCGGACAGTCAATGATACATCTTCGCCACCCTCAATCCAGACATCCGCATAGAGGTCCGCCCTATCGTTATCAGTAACCCTGTGCCATTGCTCAACTTTGCTCATGTCAGCAGCAAACCTGGCGAGGTAAATCTCAATCCTGTTGGCTCCCGCCTTCTTGTCATTAATATAAGGCCCGCTGACCACCGCAAAATGAGGGTGGTTTGTCCAGCGCGGATGATACACCCGCTGCCCCTTCAGGTCAGGGTGCGTGTTCATCGCGATGGAGTTGAGCATCCTCCCGCCACGGTCATAAATGGTAACGTTCCGGTGGGGACCGTCAAAAACCCATGAAACCCCGCTGTTGTCAGGAGCAATGGAGGTCCAGCACCCATTACCGGTTCGCTTGAGATTACCTGTCTTCAAGTCAATGATCCCCGACTCCGGCCACGGAAACTGACCCACCATCATCAGCCCGTCGCGTCCGAGCCGGAAACTGTCGCCGCCTACCGGCGTCTTGTCCCACAGGACCTCACGCTTTCCGGGAAATTCCAGCCTGAACTTCTCCAGACGTTTTCCCTCCATCACCACCCGCTCATCATCTTTAAACTCCGTACTCACAAAAACCCAGAGATCGCCGCTGGACGGATCACGCCATACCGCCTCAGCGTATCCCTCCCCAAGCTCGACCAGTCCTGTACCATCAAAATTCACCACAAAACAACGCGGCTTGTAGCTGCGAATTCCCTCTTCCGATTTAGTAATCCCCTTATTGCTGAAAACCACCCGGTTCCCCTCCGGGGTGAACATCGGCCGGGCATAGCTTCCCACCTTATCAAGGATGGCTCGCTCACCATCGCCATCCATGCTGTCCAGGGCCATTAGCTTCAGGCTATTCCCGGCGGCATGCTGATCAATCTTCCCGGACTTCTGCTGTTCCACCCAGACCGCACGGGCATGCGCCCCGGTAAATTTCCCGAACCCGGTCCCCCTGCCTCCTGCAGACTTGGGATCGACGCCGGAATCATTCACCCCGGAATTCTTGTCTCCTCCGCAGGAAGACAACAATATCCACGCACAGGCAACCCCCAGCGATTTTAGACAATCCATTTTTATCTTAGCCTTCACCTTGTCCTTCCTCACGCAGATATCGTTCGCGCCATTGTTCATTGGTTGAGTCTGCAAGCGGCCTGTAGGTAAGCGGCTTAACACTGAATCCCTCACCTACATCAATTGCCAGTTCACTGAGGATCTCCAGCGTCCTCTCTTCATGGTTATCGGCAAAATCCTCATAATGGATTTGCATCGGGACAATACTGTTTTCAGAGAAGAAGTTTCCCCATGCCGCGTCCTCATCCTCAAATCGCCGCTTAATTTTCTCTATTTCCCCAAAATCATATACCGGGTCACCGGCCGGATGGGTTACCCCTTCCGCCTGCAGGGAATTATAAACCTTGGTCTGCTTGGCCTTCCACATTGAGATCGCCTGCCGCAGCTTGTCATCCCTGCGTATCCAGAGATAGCGGATATTGGGGAAAATCGAGGCAAGCAGGTCTGCATCAGTCTCGCAATCCTTCCTCAACCGTATCAGGAACGGTTCCAGGTGCGACCACATGATCTTGGCGCCGAAGACACCGTTTGAGGAAGCCCTCTTGCTCACCAACTCGGCAACATATCCTGGATAATCACTCTCAGCATCGGCATCCAGGCTGTATTCCTCTGCAATTTTAGGCGCACGGGTTGGTGAAAAGAATTCCTGCGGGAACCCGCACAATTCAGTATGCCACAAGGACTGGCATAGCAGGTTGCTGCCACTGCGGTGGGTGGCACATACAAGATAACTGATCATGGATACTTCCTGCCTCCCATCTATGCCTGAGTAACCGATGGCACAAGAAAATTTATATTCATGCCGGCTACAGGTAGCGGCTGCGAAGGTGCTCGAGATGATAACGTGGTGAAAGGTCCTCTCCGGTCGCCGCACGCATTAAATCCGCAGGCAATAATTGTCCTCCCTGTGCATGAATGTTGCAACGCAACCACTCCAGTAGCCTTGCATAATTTCCCGAGGAGAGTTCATCATCCATACCCGGAAGCTGCTCATGAGCCTTGGCAAACAACTGAGCCGCCCCGAGGTTGCCGATGGTATAGGTCGGAAAATAACCCAGTGCCCCCATGCTCCAGTGGATATCCTGCAAACATCCCTCGGTATCACTTGGCACCCGGATCCCAAAAAACTCCTCAAACTTGGCATTCCAGGCTTCAGGAAGGTCCGCCACGGCCAAGTCACCCGTTATCAAGTTCCTTTCTATCTCGAAACGCAAAACAATATGCAGGTCATAAGTGGCCTCGTCAGCCTCAACCCTTATCAGGGAAGGCTGGGATCGGGTGGTGAAGGCAATAACCTCATCCACCTGCCGGGAACATAACGGTTCAAAAATCTCCCGTGCAACGGGGAACCAATGCTCCCAAAAGGCAGGTTGCCGGCCAACGTGGTTCTCCCAGAGCCGCGACTGTGATTCATGGATGCCGAGCGAAACGGCATTACCCGCCGGTGTACCATGATGCTCCGGCAAAAGTCCCTGCTCATAAAGGCCGTGCCCCGTCTCGTGCAGCACCCCATAGAGTGAACTGCAGAAATACTGCTCGTCATACCGTGTTGTAAGTCGCGTGTCACCGGGGGCAAGCCCTGAACAAAATGGATGAACCGCCGTGTCAATGCGTCCGGCCTCAAAATCAAACCCGAATGCCCGTGCCACCTTCTCGTTAAAGTCACGCTGTTCCACCTCCGGATAGTGAGCGCTCAACATGTCCCCGGGAACCGATTCCGATCGTCGTGCCGCAGCCAATCCAATCTCACGCAGTTGAGGCTTTAACTCCTCGAACAATTTCGCCACATCAGCTGTTGATGTACCACGCTCGTAATCCTCAATGAGCGCGTCATACGGGGTGTCATTGTAGCCAAAGAGCTCCGCCTTCTGCCGACTGAGATCAATGATAGTCTCAAGGTGCGGTTTGAACTCAGTAAAGTTGTTCTCCTGCCTGGCCCCGGCCCATGCGGACATTGCATGCGCCCTCACTCGCTCGAATTTCTCGACCAGTTCCTCCGGCAACTTTGTGGCACGATCATATGACCAGCGCCAGTCGCGCACATTTGCCGACCAAACAGGATCCCCGCCGGCATCACCGTTCTCGCATTCACTGATCCACCTGCCCACTTCCGGAGCACAAAACAACCGGTGTGACCTGCCCTTCATGAAGGCACACTGCTCGGCTCGGTAAGCAACACCCTTCCTGGGCAAACAGGTCTCCTGATCCCATCCCAGCAACGCGGAAGTGCTGTTATATAGCGCAATCTCACTGCCCCGTTTCACAAGGTTGTTATAGGCTGATGTCGACATCAGTAACAACTTGCAGCATTACCGGGAAAAAACAAAATCCTGTTCATTGGGTATATCCGGTTGAACATTCTCTCCATATCCAAATGACTGACGCTTCCAGCAACTGCCGGCTTCCCGACTTTATTGGCATCGGGGCAATGCGTTCGGGGACATCCTGGCTCACCAAGCAACTCAAGCAGCATCCAGGAATCTGGACGAGTGCACCGAAGGAACTGCACTTCTTTGATCGCCACTTCACGGATTGCCCGGATGACTATACCCGGCATTTTTCCGGTGCCCCGGAGTCAATGATCTCCGGCGAGATCACTCCGGCATACGCCATTCTTGAATCAGGGAAAATTGCCGTGGCTCGTTCCTGGATGCCTGATCTCAAGCTGCTCTTTATCATGCGCGACCCGGTTGATCGGGCATGGTCCCATGCCCGCAAGGATTTCCCCCAATTCCACAACAAGCCCGTTGAGGATGCACAAATTGATGAACT
>CAWVVE010000193.1:0-5130 GCA_963933075.1 uncultured Verrucomicrobiaceae bacterium
TTCAGGGTAACTGCACGCAGTTGCATGAGTTCGTTATCCTGCTCACTGATATTCCCCCCGATGAGCACCAAGCGGTAAGTGCCGGCCTCCCTGATTTCTATACTCCCTGCCGATATCTCCTGAAACTTGTCGCCGGTCCCTGTCTTCGCTGCATTAACACTCCCGGCCAATTTTACTTCAAATGCACCTCCTCCTCCCTCGGGAATTGCTGCATTGACCAGGACTGAGTATCTCCCTGGATCCGCAAATTTAATTGGCCATGCAACATGATAACCCGGATTCGTCCAGCCAATGACCGCAGCAGCACTTTCCTTGAATTCAAAAGCTCCTTCTCCAAAGACTAATGCCTGTTGCGAATCCAGGGAGACATCACCAGTTGCTGCTACAACCACCTTTGCCAGGTTGTCGGAAATCTCCTTGGATGCCCTCTTCCCATAAGGCGCAAGAGAGGCATTCCCGCCCAGTGAGTCCGCCAACTCTTTGGCCTCCGGGGATGCCAGTGTTGCAAGGACGCCAATCAGGTCGGGTTTTCCCCTCCGACTGCCTCCCTCAAGGGATAACAACTCACCAATCCGCTCAACCTTCTTCTCATCAGGAAGGTCCGATGTATTGCCAAGAAGGAAGGTATAAGTGCGCAGGGCGAGTGCCCGTATCACGTTGTCTTCATCTTGGTTCTTGGCAATCCTGTAAATCGTCTCCGCAGGCTTGCCATCCGGCCAGGAACCAAGGCCCTTTAATGCCTCCTTGCGGGCAGAAATATTGCTTCCGACAAGGACTTTCTTTAAGTCATCCCACGCGCCATCACCACCCAGATGACCCAGTATATAGAGCAAATTCATGCGGAAATCACTCATTGCCGGAGCGCCTTTCAAAGCATCCCGAACCGCACTGCTGCGCTTTTCAATATCTGCAATCTTCTGGGAAATTCTTATAATCGCGTTAACAAGGGATTTGCGGATACCCTCTGAGACGGGATCCTCAAGCGCCGTGACCAGCATCATGACATTGTCACGGTTACCCAACTCGCCAAGGGCATATATAGCAATGTCACTGACCTTGCTATCCTTCGCATTAATATAGTTGATGAGGGTTGGCACTGCTGAGGCATCTCCCCGTGCCGCAATGATACTGATTAAACCCGCCTGTATCATGGGTGAGACCTTTGGCAGTGTTGCAAGGATCGCCTGTTCAACCCCATTCCCCTTAAGCCTTTGAAGCGTAGTCAATGCAGCGCTCACGTTATTATCCCCAGTGTCACTGCCCTTTTGCTCCTGTTCCTGTATAAATTCGATGAACAGGTTGACGTCCTCTGCTGAACCGCTCGGTTCCTCGGAAACATTGAATAGGGCAATGCGCGCATCACGCTTATCCCTCTTCTCCTTAGCAGCCTTCTTCTGTATAACCACCACCACCAGAGCTATCAGCAGAACCGGAATGGTAATCATTGCCCAAAGCGGAATCGGCAATCTGCGCGGAACCCTCGACTCAAGCTGCATACCGTCACCCTCACCCGTCAGGAGGTCGGTAAGTTGTGCCTTGGGAATTTCGCCACCGGGCATGCTGCTCAAGGGAGTTGTCTGCGCTCCCTCAATGATGACAGGAGGCCTGGTTACGACAGGTTGCGCACCTTCGCCTGTCAGTACCGGATTAACGGCACTCCCCGTGCCGGTCTGATCCACCTGAAAACTCTCAAGTGCCTGTTGTGCACTGGCAGGACGATCAAAAGGAGACTGACTGATCAGCCGCATGACCCAATCACCCATCCATGCCGGCAAATCAGGACGCAGTTTCCCCAACGGTGTCACTCTATGCTGGAGATGAGCCGCCATTACCTGAGGAGCACTTTCTCCATCAAAGGGATACTTACCCGTCAGGCAGTAATGATACAGTGCCCCTATGGAATACAGATCAGTTCGCGCATCAAGCGGCGCACGTTCAAACTGCTCCGGCGCCATGAAATAAATGGAGCCAAGGATGGCATCACCCTGGTCAATGGTCTGGGCAGCAGGCTGCTTGCTGAATTTTGCCAAACCAAAGTCAAGGATCTTGATTTGGAACTTGCCGCTGGGCAGCCAGTTAACCATCAGGTTACTGGGTTTCAAATCCCGGTGAACGACTCCTGCATGATGGGCAGCCGCCAGTGCCTCCATTGTCTGCAGCACCACATTGCGAAAATCCTTTTCAGTTAATGCACCTCTCTCAACGGTCTTGTCGAAAGTCTCTCCCTTGAGAAACTCCATGACGACAAAAGCCCCCTTATCATCCTTTCCCACGTCGTAAACCGTGACAATGTTCGGATGCTGAAGAGCTGAAAGAGTGGTGGCCTCCTTGAGCAACTGCTCGGCAGTGTCACTGCTTAATTGCGAGGCTTCACTGTCCTCGGGAGGCAATAACCGCTTAAGGGCCACCTCACGCTTTAGCTGAGTGTCAACAGCGCGATAAACAGCGCCCAGCCCCCCCTGGCCGATTTTTTCCTTGATCTGATACCGTTCACTCATCGTTTTATGGCGGTTGCACGCAATCGGCAAATCCGGGCGCACTTTAACACCCTGCCATGCTCCTTGACCACCGGGAATCTTGGCTTAGGCCTTAATTTAGCATTTTCTAAGTTCTTATGCCTGCCTTTGATATTATTGCCGTCCTTCTGGTACTTGCCGCAGTCTTCGGATACGTCAATTTCCGCTATATCAAGCTGCCTACAACCATTGGCCTGATGCTTCTCGGGCTGATCTTCTCATTGCTCCTCATTGCGGCCGGCAAGTTCAGCCCGGCAATCACGGAAACTGCCAGCGAATTTGTAGCCGGTATTGAATTTGATGAAGCCCTGCTGGGAATCATGCTCAGTTACCTGCTCTTTGCAGGCGCACTCCACGTAAACCTTGGTGATTTGGCAAACCAGAGAAAGATTATTGCCATTCTGGCCACTGTTGGGGTGATCTTCTCGACTTTTGTCACCGGGAGCGGATGTTGGCTGTTGCTCAAGATCCTGGGAATCAATCTTGACTACATTTATTGTCTTCTCTTCGGCGCGCTGATCTCACCAACCGACCCTGTTGCTGTTCTCGGTATCCTGAAGAAAGCCGATGCACCAAAGTCACTGGAAACAAAAATTACCGGAGAATCACTTTTCAACGACGGGGTCGGAGTGGTGGTCTTCCTGTCACTTCTGGCCGTTGCCACTGACCAGATGCAGCCAACCCTGGGAAATATTGCCACGCTCTTCGCACAGGAAATCCTCGGAGGGTTATTCCTCGGGTTTGCGCTCGGGCTGATTGGCTTCACTATGCTCAAACAAATCGACAATTACCAGGTCGAAATACTCATTACCCTCGCCCTGGTGACAGGGGGATACTCACTGGCCAACCGCCTACATATCTCAGGCCCCCTGGCAATGGTAGTGGCCGGTTTAATTATAGGAAACCAGGCCCGCTCCCTGGCAATGTCCCGCAAAACCGAGAAACACCTCGATACCTTCTGGGAACTCATTGACGAGATACTCAACGCCATGCTTTTTCTGCTTATTGGGCTTGAGGTCCTTGTCCTTGAGTTCCAGTTCGACTATCTCATCTTCGGGCTATTGGCCATCCCGCTCATCCTTGCGGTCCGGATGACCGCCGTCGCCCTGCCGGTAATGCTGCTGAAACACTCCCGGGATTTCTCCCCCGGAGTGATCCGGGCGCTGACCTGGGGTGGCCTGCGCGGCGGAATTTCCGTGGCACTGGCGCTCTCCCTGCCAAAGGGAGAGGCTCGCGACTTGATACTCATGGCAACCTACCTCGTCGTCATCTTCAGTATAGCAGTCCAGGGAACGACCCTGAGACATTTCCTGCCAAGCGCCAAGGATGTATCCACATCCTCCCCCAAGGGCTAGTCCGGAAGCTCAATGGATAATTCACCATTCTCAACAACCGCGGGATAGGATTGAATATCCTCACACGCCGGGGGAGCCATCACCCTGCCTGTCCTCAGATCAAACTCCGCGCCATGCCAGGGACAGATGACGCACTTTTCCCGCCGATGCACATAACCTCCTGCCAAGGAAACATTCGCATGACTACAACGGTCTTCTATAGCGAAAAACTCATCATCGACCTTGAAGATCGCAATCCTGAGGCCCTCTACTGTAAAACTCTCCCCCCTGCCCTCGGCCAGGGCATCACTTTTGCAGACAACATGCCGTTTGCCAGCCACCGCCCTGTCGCCTTAAGCCAGCTTTTGGTTCCACTCCTCAATACGCCCTGCCTGCCCTTCGAAAAGAGCTTCAGTGGAATCATGAATATCAATGCCTGAAATACTGTCACCACCCTCTATTGAGTCCACGATATCCTGTCCAGATGTCACATGCCCAAAGACCGTATGCTTGCCATCAAGGTGCTGGCAGGGGCCATGAGTGATGAAAAACTGACTGCCGTTGGTACCGGGCCCGGCATTGGCCATTGAGAGAATACCCGGGCGATCATGCTTCAGGCTGGCCAGGCACTCGTCTTCAAATTGGTAACCCGGTCCACCGCTACCACTACCGGTGGGATCCCCGCCCTGGATCATGAAATTGGGTATCACCCGATGAAAGGTAATTCCGTCATAAAATCCCCGTGATGCAAGGTTCAGGAAACTTGCGGCAGTCACGGGGGTATCCCCGGCATACACAGTGATGGCAATGTCCCCTTTTCCGGTCTTAATCGTTATCTTGATGTCTTCGCTCATAGCAGAATATCGGTAGGGGTGATCCTAACGGAGATCGCCGCTTTGGCAAAGAAAAGCTCACCTCCATGATCAAAACCCCAAGTCACACCTCACCTCATCAGCACCCTTGCCCGACTCACGAATCGCACTCAGGGTCAGGCTCTCCTCCCGCTTTGCAAAACGCCTTCCTCCATCATCCCTGAGCAGGCGGTGATGATGCCACTGTGGCACCGGAAGCCCCAGCAAGTTCTGCAGCAATCGGTGAACATGGGTGGATTTGAGAAGATCATCACCGCGCGTGACAAGAGTCACGCCTTGCTCGGCATCATCAACGCACACCGCAAGGTGATAACTGTTGGCAATGTCCTTGCGGGCAAGAACAACATCTCCAAGTTTTCCCATACAGACGAGTTGCGCGCCAAGGAGCAGGTCACTCCAATACAATTC
>CAWVVE010000194.1:0-5117 GCA_963933075.1 uncultured Verrucomicrobiaceae bacterium
CTTGGTGCCCTGCAGGCAGCGCCGGAAAGCCAGTTGCGCCTCACCCTTGACCTTCATGCCGGCGGATGGTGGGATGCCGTGACCGAGGCCGGTGGTGCTGGTTACGGAACCCATGACGTGACTGTGGATTTCAACGGCACCAATATCTATAACCAGCCGGGCATCGTCGCCGATACCAAGGTGGAACTGGAATTTTCCGCTGATGACGTCGGCGCAAGCGAGGGCGAAAACATCATTGCAATCACCCGCACCGGCGGTGACAGCAAGGGAGATGGAGGCAATGCCGGCTGGATCCAGTTCGACTACTTAAGCCTTGAAGCCGACATCAGTGCGGTCCCGCTGACAGACCCGATCTCCTCTTTCACCGCCAGCAAGGAGCTTATCCAGCCCGGCCAGGCGATCAGCCTTGACTGGCGGGTTGACCCGAGTGCCCAGATAAGTATCGACCAGGAAATCGGCAACGTGGATGCGCAAACCATCAACGGTGTCGGCAGCCTGCAGATCACTCCATCGGCAAACACCACCTACACGCTGACCTCGGTGCGCGGCGCGGAAACCGATACTGCCACGGTCACCGTTACCGTCGACCTGGCGCTGTCATTCACCAGCAATGTGGCGGCCGTGACACCTGATGAGCCAACCGCCCGCCTTACCTGGTCCGTTGACCCCGACCCCGGGGTAACCGTCTCCATTGACAATAATATCGGTGATGTCACCGCCCTCACTGCTGACGGCTCGGGCTTCATCGATGTCAGCCCAACGGCAACCACCACTTATACCCTTACCGCCACGCGCCCGAACGCACCGGCCAACGATACTGAGAGCTCCACGGCCACTGTGGAATTCTCCCTTATCTATTCATCGCTTTGGGTCATCGGCGAGGATGACGGCACCCAGGCGGAATTCAGCCAGGAGAACGGGCCGCAACCCGCCCCGGGTTCACCCGACGTGTTTGATGACGACTTCTACCTGGCAGGTAGCTACCCGGACCCGGTGGGCCTTGTTGAAGCGGATGAAATCTGGGGGAATCTCGACCGCGCCATTGCCAACAATGATCCCGCCAACCGTATCCATTTTAACCTCAATGCCCAGCAGGCCCTGCCCGCATCGGCAATCCGCCTTACCGTGGATCTCATTGCCGGCGGCTGGTGGGATGCTGCCGCGGGTGCCGGTGGCGACGGCTACGGCACACATGACGTCAGCATTAACTTCAATGGCACCAACATCCTCACGAGGGAGGGGATTGAAGCCAACACCGTTGAAGTCATGACCTTCAGTGCAGCTGACGTGGATGCGGTGGCAGGTGAGAACATTATCGAGATCACCCGCACCGGCGGTGACAGCAAGGGTGATGGCGGCAATTCCGGGTGGATCCAGTTTGACTACATCTCAGCGGAAATTTCCGAGCCCACTGGCGGTGTCGCACCCTTCCTGATTACCGACTTCCGTTATGACCAAGCCCTCAACCAGCTCTCGTTGTCCTTCCCGTCAACCGCCGGCCAGTTTTTCATGATCGAGACCTCCAACGACTTGAGCACCTGGCTCGAGTATGACGACAGTGTCGAGGCTGAAGAGGAGGGCAGTGCCACGACCTATATTATCCAGCTGACAGGAAATGAATCCGACCCGTTCTTTGTGCGGGCACAACGCCTGCCTTGATGCGTCCGGGGAGGACACATTATCCCCTTGCAGAAAACAGTTAAAGAGAGCCTGCTCGGCGTAACGGTTTTCCTTGTGCTCTGCGGCCTATTGGCCTGCAGCAAAAAAAACGCCCGTTCCGTCCGGCCGGAAGGCGAAACCGGGAAAATCGAGCGCATGGTGGCGGTCGAGGAATTAATCCTTGAGCTGACCCCGCAACTCGAACTGCTCTCACGCAGTGTCCTCAACCTCGCGCTACCGACCACCAGGGCGCGGGCAACACTCTTCTCAAAGCACATTGAGGTCACCGGGGGGGCACTCTCGCCGCAAAAGCCCCAATCCCATCCCCTCTTTGAATTGACCCAATGGCAGCCGGAGGGGAATGACACCACCCATCTCTGGAGTGATCTCCTCAAGAATATCGCCTATTTTGAACATGCCCGCTTCTATTTCACAGACGGGGAGCTCAACAGTCAGGACCCGGACCGGTTCGATTCCCTGGCCGGTTTTGAGGCAACCGGCACAGGCCACGACGGCAGGACGGTGGCGATCAGTACAACGCAGGAGATCAGCTGGTGCCGAGAGGGGGACTCATGGAAAATCTGCGACTGGCAACAGCACCCGCTGACGATGAAGCATGCAACCCGCCCACTCTTCCGCGAGGTCCTTGAGCAGGCAATTCCCGATCCCCTGGCATATAAAAAGGCGCGCCAGTCCCGGCACGAGCAAAACATCATTGACCTTTTTACCAAGGACAAGTTCACGCTCACCAAGCAGGTCCACGCTGATTACCTCGACCTCGACTCTACTTTCCAGCACCCGGGACTCGCGGTCGTGGACTTTGACAATGACGGCTGGGATGACCTCTACGTGATGGGCCGCTGGGGGCCCAACCAGATGCTGCGCAACAACAAGGATGGCACGTTCACCGATGTTGCCCGGGACATCGGACTCGATATCAACGGCCTATGCAACTGCGCCATCTTTGCCGACTTTGACAATGATGGTGATGCCGATGCCTTCATCGGCCGCAGCCTGGAGCGCTCAGTCTACCTGGTAAACGAAAACGGCCGCTATGTTGACCGCACCAGGGAAGCCTGCGGCAACATGCCCCTGCCTTTCCTGGTCTCGACGATCTCCGCCGTTGACTACAACCAGGATGGCCTGCTCGACGTGTATCTTGGCCTCTATGCTCCACCCCAAAAAAGCGGCACTCCCGACAAGTGGGCCAAGCAATTCTTCCCGGAAAAAATGGCACAGGAAATCCTTAAGCGATTCCCCGCTTCACACCGCTACGTCAACCGTCTCGGACCACCAAACCTGCTCCTCGCCAACCGCGGTAGCGGTCGTTTTTCGGTCGCGGCCGAGACAGCGGAACTTGCCGAGTGGCACAATACCTACCAGAGCGTGTGGAGTGACTTTGACGGCGACGGCGACCCGGACGTCTATGTCTGCAACGATTTTGCCCCCGATCACCTCTACCGCAACGATGGCCCCGGCTCTGCCCCCGGCAAACCGCGCTTTGTGGATGTTTCAGGAGAACTTGCCGGCAATGCCATGCAGGGCTTTGGCATGGGTGCCTCATGGGGTGACTTTGACCGGGACGGCAAAATCGATCTCTACGTTTCAAATATGTTCAGCAAGGCCGGTCGCCGCATTACCGGCAGTATTGAGGGGCTTGACCCGCGACTCCCCCATTCCGCCCGGGGAAACCTGCTGTTCCAAAACAACGGCACCTCCTTCAGGCAACTGGCCGGCACCGCGCCCGGTACCATGCGCGTGGCCAAGGCCGGCTGGGCCTACGGTGCGCAGTTTGTTGACATAGACAATGACGGCTGGCTGGACATTTACTCGGCCAGCGGGTTTTACACCGCCCCCGAACAAATCGCCAACGACCGGGACTTGTGAAGTATCTTCTGGCGTGCGGTCGTGCGCTCCGATCCCGGCAAGGGTGAATCCCTGCGGCAATCACAGGCCTTCGAGGCTACCACTCGCCAGGCGGCAAGGGAACTCGACAGTGACCGCTGGGGTAAGGACTCCCTCAGTGGCAAAGAGCGTAACAGGCTCTTCCTCAACCAGGGCGGCGACCAATTCTCCGACATCAGCATGCTCTCGGGTGCCGACCATGTGGGCGACGGCAGGAGCGTGGTGCTCTGGGACTACAACCGCGACGGCAAAACCGACATTGCCTCCGTAAATACAAACGCACCAAAACTTGTCATGTTTCGTAACGAGGCCACCCCGGCAGAAAAGAACAACTTCATTGCCCTGCGACTTGTCGGTGGTAACCGGACCAGCCGTGCAAACAGCGGATTTTCCAGCCGTGACGGCTATGGGGCACGCGTCATCCTGAACTGTGGATCCCGAGCCTTCGTGGAGGAGCACCGCTGTGGCGAAGGCTATAGCGCCCAGAACAGCAACACCCTGCTCATTGGCATTGGGAGAGCAACCACGATCGACTCGGCAACCATTCGCTGGCCGGGAGGAAGAATGCAAAAACTGCCCGGCCTGCCTGTCGGTAAACTGATCACCATCCACGAGGCAAGGGCTTCCGGCGAGGGTAACCCCTTCACAATTTCTCCGTATATTCCTGACCAGAGTTCCCGGGATGTCAGGAACGCTTCGCCCGCCATCCGCACCTTACCGGTCTTCTCTCCCGAAGCCGCAGCCTCGGATGCCTCCCTGCGGCTTTTTACGCTCACTGCCACCTGGTGCGAAGCCTGCAAAAGGGAGCTGCCACAGCTTGCCAGGATTCGCAGCCATTTCCCTCCCGGTCAACTCGCCATGTTCGGCCTGCCCGGGGATAAAAATGAAACACCGGCCCAGTGGCAGGCATATGGCGAGAAATACCGGCCGGATTACCGAATGCTTACCGGCATTAGCGCCGAAGAACGTAAAGCCATGCACGAAGCCCTCGGTAACTTCGCGGATGTCCTGCCCGCCTCTATTGTGACCAACCGCCACGGGCAGATCCAGCTGGTCACCAAGGGCCTGCCAACCCTTTCACAGATCGCCAAGATTCTGCTCCAAAAGGGCCATTGAAGGCATTCCCGTCTGCGCACAAGCCTCAGGAGACAGTTTTGCCGCAATTTACAGCCTTTTTTCATTCAAAAAGCTTGCTTGAATCTCTCCGATTTCGCAAAATCAAGAATATCCCACATTTATTTTCCTATTATATAATGAATATCCACCCCACCCATTTTTTTGTGCTCCTTCTGAGCATTGCGATGTTTTCACCCTCCTCATCCAGGGCTGCCAACCTGTTTACCCTCGGCATCGATGATGACAGCCAGGGTGAATTCTCCCAGGAGAACGGACCACAGGCAGGACCCGGCTCAGCGACCGTGTTTGACGATGATTACTACTTCGCCGGCACTTATGGCGTAGGTGTTGTGCAGGCGGACGAGGACTTGAAAAATTTTGACCGGGCCATTGCCAACAATGACCCGACCAACCGCATCCACTTCAATCTTGTTGAA
>CAWVVE010000195.1:0-5089 GCA_963933075.1 uncultured Verrucomicrobiaceae bacterium
TCTTCTTGGCATCATCGGCCCTCTGTCGCAGGAGTGTCTGCTTTTGCTGCTCGGCATTGAGTTTTTCGTCTCGAGATATAACCCTCTGTACGACTTTTTGTGGCTGTGGTTGCCTTCCACCGATACCTTTCAGGGCCCTTGGGGTCACGCGTGTTACCTCTTGAGGGCCGGGAGGCCTGTCCGCCTGTCCCGGGCGACCCCGATGAGGTAATGACGAGGATTTCTTTGTATCCTCTAATTGAGCGGTGGCAACAATGTGATTGCGCAACTTGATTTTCTTGCCCTTGTCACGAATGGAGTCCCAGCCGCTATCCTTTGTTTTATCCCTTAGGGAGCGCACCCTGGGTAACGCTGTGGTCCGCTTTTCAGAGTTTTGCAACCTGTGGGCAACGAGATGTTGGTTGTCGCGATCGACCCGGTTGAGAAGGCCGCATCTTCCCGCTTCAGGCCTGATCTGCAGCCTGGGTATTCTTCGGCCCTGTCGGTGCGCTACGAAATCACGATTAGGACCGTGGTTGGAGATGTCTATCCGGGAGGAGTGTTGAATGCCGGTGATCAGCGTGATGTTGCGGGTAGCAAGAATCAGCGAAAAGTTCGTGCGCCGGTCATAAATCAGTGGCCTGCAGTTACGGGATCCAAAGTTGCTGATAGAGACAAAATTATAATGGGCGGGGCCGAGGTTGCAGCGTGCGTCAACCCAGTGTCCTATTCCTGTCCTGTGGGACCAGGTTGCCGAAGGCGGCAGTGGACACCATCCGATATGGCCGTCAGAAATACGCCATGAGACCCAGGACGGAGCCCACCGCCTCCCGGGAGTCCAGCACCAGCCTATATCATGATAGCGAATCCATCGCCCGTAGTGGTAGCAAGCCCATCCCCATGGATCGCTTGAGGTGAAGTGCCAGCCAAGCTCAGTAGAGTGCCAGCCGCCATTGGTGTAGGGAGCCCAACCCGAATTGTTGTTTGCCATAGAAGGCTGCCAAACTTCGCCGTAATCTTCCGTGGTGAACCATTCCCCATAAGGGTCCAGTGCCTCGCCAAAGTCTTCACGCCCGCCCGGCTCAGGACTGAATTCTGCAAGCGGGATATCAGTAGCGACATCAGGCAGGGCACTGGAAGACGGTTGAGGAGGGTTGCTTTCCAGCGGCAGGGCTGAGGGCACGAATTCTTCTTTTTCCTCCTCACGGGGCACTTGTGTTGCGGTGGAATTATCAAGGGGCGCGGCCGCATTTTCAGCAGCGGCAGTTTCAAGTTCTGCAATCCTCTGCGAGAGTCTCAGGATAATGTCCTGCTGGATATCAAACGCATCTGGCCCGGTAGCGGTGCCGGAGGCTTCTTGGTCAGGGACCTTGAGAGGCAGGATTCTCTCAGGTGGTGTTTTTGTGTTTTGGCCAATAATCTTCCCACCAAGACCCATTAAAATGGCAATTACCATAATTACCAGAGATGCTCCCACTGTCGTCCATATCTTCATGCCAGTTTGGACGGTATTGCCGGGCAAATCATTCAACGAGCTTTGGATTTTTTCTCCGGTGGGTATTTTTTGTGTCCATTGGCTTTCCGAGGGGCACTGTTGCCCGTGACATCATGCGGCTTGAATACATGATTTTCGTTTTTACTGATCGGTAACTGATGGGTAATGTTCCTGCCGTTAGATTGACTGTTGCCTTTTAAAGATATGAGATTGCTGCTTCCTTTAACTTGTTTGTTGGTGGTTCTTCCCATGGGGCTTCCAACTGTTTGTGCCCAGCAGGGGGTGCCCGGAAGTCAACAGAGGGTTCACCCTGCCGCCGGAGCGATTGATCTCAATGGTGACGGGGTGATTTCCGCAGGCGAGCTTAAAAAAGCATCCCAATCATTGCTTGGACTGGACAGTAATGGGGATGGCGCATTATCCCATGATGAACTCGTACCTGCCGGATTACGTCGAGGTGGCGAACCTGGAGGGGGAAGAGGCGCACCACGGGCAGGCAGGGGCGGAAGAGGCGGAGGTGGTCCCCGTCCCAATGACCTCGGAGAGGCAGACCTTGATCTCGGAGAGGCAGCAATTGCCTGGTATCCCCGTCTGCAGGATGGCTTGGCAGAGGCAAAGCGAACAAACCGCCCAATTATTTTTATGGCTGCAGCATCGCAGTGCGGTGGGGTTCCTGGTGTGTTCTGACCCGGTTATACTGCAACGCGGAACAGTTTGTTCAGCGATCCAAAAGTCATTGCGGTAACCCGGAAATTTGTATGCATCCGGATTGATTCCTACGAGAGTGAGGAAAACCAGAAAATCGTGCGCAGCCACCTTGGTGGACGCTTTGAGAATACTGCCTTCTGCGTGCTTGCCCCTGATGGTGAGAAACGATTGACCAGGAGCGGTCGCGGCCCAAATCATGTAACGCGTAATTTCGAGGATTTCATGGCCCTTGCCGAGGACTATTCTCCGAAGGGTGTTATTACTGATTCCAGGGTTCCGGACTTCAACAGTTTTGCCCTTGCTCTGAACGTGTCATCCGCTGACCAGCAGGTATTAGTGGTGATTGCCGGGCCTGAAGGGGATATCAAAGACGCCGGTAAAAGATTGCGTGCCCTTGCATGGGGTGAAGAGATGCTCGGACGTTTCCAATATGACTTTGAAACTGATCTAAAGAGCCTGGTAAAACCTCTTTCCCTGACGCGGGCCAAGCCGGGAATCTACATTATCAAGCCGGATACCTTCGGGCTGGATGGAGAGGTGATGGCCTTCCTGCCACTTGAGGCAAAGTTGCCTGCGCTCAAGGCGGCGATGATTCACAGCAATAAGCAGTTTGCCCGGACAACCAAGAAGAAGATCTACAGCACGCATGTTGCCGATGGTCGCAGGGAGGGCAAGAGCATCAAGATGGCCATGCCCTTTGGTGAGGATCGGGATGGCGATGGAGAGATTGACCATCGCGCGGGAGCCGGACGGCAGCGTTGATTGGTGGGCATCCCTAAATTAGCTTGGAGGGTCTCCCTCCCGGGGGAGGATCGGCAATCTAGCTGAATGCCTGCTTGATTACCTTGCCGCGGTTACCGACAAAGAAGGGTCGTCCTCCGGAGCCGTGGATACGTTCTTCTGTTGGCAGTCCGAGAGCATGGGCAATGGTAGTATGCAGGTCCGCAGGTCCGAATTTTTCACCCTTGATGTTGGTGGCCTTGGCATCGGTTTCACCAATGAACTGACCGCCGTTTACTCCTCCTCCGGCGAGGACTGCGGAGAAGGCTTTCGGGAAATGATTGCGCCCGCCGCGGCTGCTGATCTTTGGGGTGCGGCCGAATTCCGTGGTCAGCACCACCATGGTTTCCTTGAGCAATCCTTTAGCGTCCAGGTCGGCAAGCAAGGCGGCAAATGGAGCGTCGAGCTCTGCGGATTTCCTCTGCCCAGCCTCAAGGCTGTTGTGCATCTGGTCCCACCCGCCGAGTTGCACCTCAACATAGCGCACATTGTTCTCAACCAGGCGGCGTGCCAGCAACAGGCCGCGGGCAAACTTGCTCTCCCCATAGCGTTCCCTGATGGCGCGGGGTTCCTTGTTGATGTCGAAGGCATTGACAGTTGAGGAGTCAAAGAACTTCACGGTCTCGTCATAGAACTGGGAGTAGGCCTTGACGTTTCCTGTCGGGAAGCGTTCTTCAAATGCCCTGCCGAATTTCTTGGCCAGGGTGATGCGGTTGTTGAATGTCCGGGCGTCAATCTTGGGCAGCAGGTCGCGGATTCCCTTGTTCGGGTCGCCGATGGGAAAGGGGCTGTGGTCCGGGGGAAAAAACCCGGGCCCTGGATTACCGCCGCCAACAATGACACTGGCCGGCATGCTCTGGGATGGCCGGCCGAGGAAATGCTGTGCCCAGGATCCGATTTGCGGGTGACTGGTGCCGCTGCGCTTCTTGAAGGCCGTGTGCATGAGGTAATTGCCGCCGGCGTGGTCGCCGGTCTTGGTGCTCATGCTGCGGATGATGGCCAGCTTGTCGGTTTGTTTAGCCAGCTCAGGCAGGAAATTGGAAATTTGCACGCCGGATGCCTTGGTCTTAAGTGGTGAGGACTGCCCCTTTACCTCCGCGTCTGTCTTCGGGTCAAAGGTGTCCACGTGCGGCATGCCTCCGGACATGTAGACAAAGATGATATTTTTAGCGGTAGCCGGCGTGCCTTTGAGCGCAGTTTTTGCGGCGGCATCTGCGTCGCCGCAAAATTCCGGCAGGATGCTCACACCGAGAGAGAGCTTGGCGATGCCGGCGAGGAACTCTCGGCGTTCAAGCTGGTGAAGATGGCGGGCGAATTGTTTCATGAGGAATATTGGTGGAGGGGGATTACTTGATGAACATGAACTCCGGGGTATTGAGCAGTGCCCATATCAGGTCGGTAAGTGCGGCATCGCCGCGTTTGAGTTCCTGCACCATCATGGCTTGCTCATTCGGGGTCATCTTGCGGCTGAGAATGCTCAGGAAGACAATCTCAGCCCGGTTCAGCGGTTTTTTTTCCGCTTTTATCTTCTGGAATATGAGAGAGTTGCGGTTGGCGAGTATCTGGGTTGCTGCTCCGTTCATCAACTCCATGACCTGCGGCACTGACCCCTCAAGGGTTGCCGCGTCGACAAGGAAGTTGCGGTTGGATTGTCCGAAGTCGCGCAGGAAATGGCCCTGCGGTGCAGGCTGGGGGAGCTCGCTCGCCCGGGCAAGGATCATGCGGTTTCTTCGTGCGTCACGCATCATCATCATCATTTCATCACTGCCCTTCTTGGACTTGTTACTCAGCTTGGCATTAACCGGTTTGCCATTGCGGTCAACCAACTCATTGTCCGGCCTGTAGGCATTATAGCGCTCGGCGATCCTGACAAACTCGGCGATTGGAACCGCTCCGGTGTCCATCATGTTGATGATTTCATTATAGGCTTTGCCGGAGGTGCGGCGATAGGCGAAGGGGTCCTCGACCATAAGGGTGAGCAGGGAGTCCCAGATCTGCTCGGCGCTCATGCGGCGCAGTACGGGCCCTGGGAAGAAGTAAGGATCACTGAGCTTCACCGTGCCTGTTGAGGCCAGTGCCGAGTAGGCTTTTGAGGAGACAATGGCCTTGGTAATGGCCCGCAGGTCG
>CAWVVE010000196.1:0-5088 GCA_963933075.1 uncultured Verrucomicrobiaceae bacterium
GTGAGGAGAGCAATTGGCAGACCCCGGGGAGAGGTTCAATGCCTTCAGCACGGACCAGTTCGCGGTAGAGATGCTCCTTGCGATCGGCAAGACGGGCGATTTCCCTTGGGCTGTTGGTATCCGTCCAGTCACTGAAGAACCTTGGGATGATAGCCTCATTACGCATGCCGAAGGACTGCTTGAAAAAGCCTTCCGGCAGGGGATTTTTTTCCTCCCCGGCCAGCATGGCCCAGCTCCGTTCATGCTGGTCGTGGGAATCAATGATCACCCCGTCCCAGTCGAAGATAGCGGTAACCTGCACTTGGTTGCTTGTTGAATGAATTTTTCCTGTGTCGGCTAGTCGAGTCGTCTGATTATCCCAAAGCGTTGCTTGAGGGCGGCGTCGACACGGGCGGCGAGGTTAACGTCCACAAAGATCAGCTTCGGGAAAGTTTCAAATTCTATCCGGTGCTGATTGCCATCCGGGTTTCGTGAGGCTTCATGAAGGTCCTTGATATCGTTGACAGGTTTGCCGTTGAATTTGGTGACAATAAGGGTGCTGAGCCTTTCATATCCCAGTGTAGCCGGGGTTGGTATTGCGCGGACGAGCAATACCAGTTTACGGCGCCCCTGTTTCTCATACATCTCTGGATTGGCGTTTGCCATTAACAATTTGATAGGGGCACGGGTCTTCCAGTCATTGCCAAAAAGCTTGAGGAAAGGGAGGGTGAGTTCCTGGAAAACGAGGCCGCCGACGATGGCAAACTTCGGGCCGCGATCAAACATGTAGGGGTCAATCAGCCGGTTCTCGGCAGGTCGACGGATGAGTTTCAGGTTTATTGGTTGTTTCTTGCCATTGCGTAGGATGCTGATTTTAAGGTTATCGCCGGTAAATGGCTTACCGCGCACGAGGTGACTGAGGCTGAGCTTACCCCAGACCGGGTGGTCGTAATTACCGCGGGCATCAATGGGTTTGCCGTCAATGGTAAGGATTACGTCACCTGCCATCAGGTCTGCCGCTGCGGCCGAAGCGCCTGGAACGATTTCATTGATATAAATCCCGCCTTTTTCCCCGTTGAGCTGCAAATACTTGCGGAACTGCCCGTCGAGTGTTTGTGAATAACTGATTCCCAGGTTGGGAAAGCCAGCATACTCACCGTCTTCAAGATCCTTGAGAAAATGAGAGATGATTGATGCCGGCAAGATACTGGATACCTGATCCTTGCTCGAATAACTGACCAGCAGTCCGGCTAATTTCCCATCCTTTGCAACAGGCAGGGTGAAACTGCCTGAACGATACTGGACGGTTCCGTTTGCCCGGGCAGTGAGGAACAATGAGGAGTCCAGGAAGTAACGTCCGATCTCCGCCTTGGAAACCTTGATTTCCGTTGTCACCGGGGTGCCGTTATTCTCGAATTGCCATGCTTCGACCTTGTCTCCTGGTTGCAGCTTGCTGACGAGTTGAAATGGTATGCGGTCGGAGAGAAACTCGGAATTGGAAGTGGGTTGGAGAACGGCCAGGTTCGCCTCATAGTCAACGGCAACCACCTTTGCTATCGCCTTGGCCGCTGTATCCGCTTTTTCCAGCTCGATATAAGTTGCATCGGTCACCATTTGGGCGGTTACAAGTACTCGGCCGCCGGGCAGGACAGCTCCCAGCCCGAGTCGGCTCGAAGGTGCTGATTTTTGCCAGGGCTGGATCAGGTTGAAGGCCTGCATTGTCGTGTTGACACGGACAACGGATTTTTCTGCGGATGCCGGGGCAGCTTTTACTGTTGCCGGCATCATGGCAGCCAGGATCAAAAGTGAGGTTGGAATTTTCATCAGGATTTTCATTGGGGATGAATCGGCGAGGGCTTTAAGCGCAAGCGCAGGGTGCTGGCTAAAAGTTGGCGGCGGTCTATTTCCCGGATTTTGCGGACTCTTCCAGGTAGTGGTCGCGGATCACATTGTATTTTTCCTGGATGCGTTTTTGTGCTGCCGCAACGCGGGAGCGCTCGATGACGATTGGCCTTCCGTTGCCAAGCAGCCTGACAGTGATGAAGTCCCCGGCGTTTTTTTGCAGGGCTGAGTGAATGTCGTTGAGGGTCTTGATCTTTACGCCATTAACCTCGTCGACGATGCTTTGCGCGAAGGATGAGAAATATGAATTGATCGAGTCCGGAAGAATTGAGGTAAGCACGATGATTTCCGGTCGCTCCTTGTAGATTGAGTCGGAGACGTAGGAGTCGTAGTGATAACGCACCTGCAGGTCCTTCATGCCATGAGCCGTCATCAGGTTGCGGTCCAGTGGCTGGAAGAGCAGGCCGGCAAACATGACATAGCGGGGCTTCTTGTCATATTGCTTTGCGGTGATCAGGTAGGGAAGGAAGCGTTTCAGTGTGACCTTGGCAGAAATGAGCTTATGCCCACGCCATATTTTAAGGTTGATGACATCCCCGGCAAATTTGCGTTCGACGATCTCATTCATGTTAACGTCCTCGCCGTCATAGTTGATGAGCCCGTTGGACTTTACCTGGAGCCCGTCGATGGCCATCAATACATCACCTGTCTTTAGCACCCCCCCGGCCGAGCCGTCGGCTTCCGCATGTGCAACCATAATGCCTATGCCGTCATTGGCCAGGCCAAGGGCTGCCCTTTGTGCGGGGTTGAGAAGAGTGAACTCACTCATCGTGAGGTCAACATAGTGGTCGTATTGGCCGTCCTCGATGTCTTTTAGAAATCGTCTTATCACCGGAGGCGGGATCATGTAGCCGGTATTTTGTGCCACATTTCCGGAGTAGCCCTGGAAGGCAACACCAACAACCCGGCCGTCCTGGAGAACCGGGCCGCCTGAGTTTCCCGGGTTGATTGCGGCGTCAATTTGTACCGTTAAGTGAAGGTCAACTGCACTATGGGAGTAGGTGAGAAAATCGATGCGTGATACAACACCGGAGGTGATGGAGATGCGTTCGCCGCCGATGGGGTAGCCGATGACCTTGACCTTGGTATCAAGTTGCGGGAGTTCACCAATTTGGAATGGCTTAACACCTTCAAAGGCAGCCGGGTCTTCAAGCTCCAGCATGGCGAGGTCGCAGTCATGGGCGATATGAAGTATTTTTGCCCGGTAGGGCTTGGCATCTCCGACCTTCTTTATGTAGACGATGCGACTGTTGCTCACGACATGGGCATTGGTGAGGAACTTGTTTGGCGCTACCAGCCAGCCTGTGCCGTTGCCTCCTGAATCACGACCCGAATTCCATGGTGTGCGATAATCAGGATTCAGGGAGGAATTCTCAATCCGGACAACCGCTTCATATTTGCTGGAATTGTTTACCACCGATGCAGTGTCCTTGGTTGCCTTGCTGCCGGTCTTGTTTTTGCCCGGGGCTAAAGGAGCCGCTGCCGAGAGGTGCGAATGGGATATATTGCTTATCGTGAGGCAGGCAAGCGTGAGGATTGAAAGGAGTGTTGCTGGTTTCATGCTGAGAAGCTTGTTACGGGGAGGTATGAACTGTGCGCTGGGTATTGTCGGCGGGGTCGGGAAGAAAGCAATACTGCGTATAAAAACAAGTGGCAGCTTTGGCCGGTGTCGGCTGCTTGAAATACAGGGCGTTCTGGGGGTTGCAGATCTGGTGGCCTGTTGCCGGCAAAGAATATCCCTTAAAATCAATTTTTGGCTGATGGGAATTTGGCGTAGCTTCCAACCAATGCGCATAGTTTTTTTAGCAGTGTTGTTTGCCTTGCTGGAATCTTCAGCGAATGCCGGGCAGCGCTATACATCCTTTGCGGATCCGACTTTCCCGTTTTTCGGGCTTTCCGTTGATGCTTCTCCGGGGAACGCTCCTCGTTCGAACTGGGTGCCGCGTGGCGTGGTGGTGCGTGTGTCCGAGGGATTCTGGGCACTTTACGATGTTGATCTTGTTCGATTGGCCGCGGTTTGGCGGGGCGAATTTCCCCAAGGAGTAACAATTGCGCAATATTCCTATCAAAACACAAAGAAGAAGGCGGACGGCGGACAGAAGGCAGTTCCCAGGTTTGAGGGCATGATTTTAAATTCCACGGGGATGTATCCCGGCATTTACGCCGGAAGGATAGATCCTCACCTGGGAGATCCGCGTGACCGGGGTCCCGATGAGGGTGAATTGGGCCGCGGGCCGGTAGATTTCCAGAAGTTCGGAAGGTGGCGAGGGGTGGAAGTGCGGGGTGATGAAACGATTATTGTCTCTGAAGCCGCCGGTGGAACAATACGCGAGGTGATACGCCCACTACTTGCGGGCGGCGGTTTTTCGAGAACTTTTAATTTCACCTCCCTGAAGGGGGAGATCTTTATCGCTCTGGGCGACGGCGCGCGACCGAGAGCCAATGGAGCTTGCAGGATTAATTCAACCGGAGGGCAAAACTTTGCAGGGATTGGTCCTGGGAGCGGTACCGGTTCCATGATTTTCGGGGCGGGTGAATTGGTGCCTGTTGACGAGAAATTAGCGGGAGGTCGCTGGCCCCATGAGGTGGTGACGAGGGGCACCCCCGGGCAAAGTGGCAAGGTTGCTTATGTCAGGGATCGCATTGCCCTGCCGCTGAAAAATCCCTGGCGGCGTGCAGTTCGTCCTTCCTCGATCGCATTCTTTGAGGACGGCAGGGCGGCATTGAGCACTGTTGATGGTGATGTCTGGATTATCTCGGGTCTTGGCAAGACATTAAGCTCGGTTTCCTGGAAGCGATTTACCTCTGGTTTGCATGAGCCCTACAGCATTTCGATTCGAGACGGGGAGGTTTTTACCTTTGATCGTTCAGGATTAAAGCGGTTACATGATCGCAATGGCGACGGGGAGGCGGATTTCCATGAATGGTTCTGTCATGATTTCTGGCAGAGTGCCGAGACCCGGGATTTTCCCCATGATATGGTTCTGCGACCTGATGGCGGCTTCTATCTGATCAAGGGCGGCCAGCAGAACGACCATCTCTCACGACACAGCGGGCGCGTCATCTCTGTCTCAACCGATGGTGAACTAGTTGAGGTTTTTTCCAGCGGGCACCGCAACGGGTTCCTTGGCATTGATCCTGATTCAGGGGACCTGTTTGCCTGCGACCAGCAGGGGCACTGGGTTCCCGCGACCCCGGTGCAACAAT
>CAWVVE010000197.1:0-5087 GCA_963933075.1 uncultured Verrucomicrobiaceae bacterium
TTAAGTGGAATGTGGGTGATAATGTCCTCTGGAAAACAGAACTCCCCGGAAAAGGACACGCCTCGCCCATTATCTGGGAAAACTATCTGTTCATTGTCTCCGCACTGATTGATACCGGCGACAGGGTTTTAATCTGTATTGATCGGACAAGTGGTAAAATACTCTGGCAAAGGATTGTTTTAAAATCCCCATCCGAGAGAATCCACAAGCTCAACAGCCTTGCATCGAGCACCCCGGTCACCAACGGAAAGTATATCTATGTAAGCTTCCTTGATCGCAAGGAGATGTTCATTGCCGCTTATGACTTTTCAGGAGAAAAAATCTGGCAACAACGCCCGGGCATCTTCTCCAGCATCCACGGCTATTGCTCAAGCCCTATCCTCTGGAAAGAGAAACTGATCATCAATGGTGACCATGACGGTAGCGCCTACCTGGTGGCCATTGACCACATTGACGGCAAGATCATCTGGAAAACACCACGCCCCAACAAGACGCGCAGTTACTGCACGCCAATTGTCCGCCGGATCGACAACCGCACACAGATGATCCTCTCCGGCAGTAAATCAGTAGCCAGTTTCGATCCTGACACCGGCAAGCAACACTGGATCATTGATGGCCCAACCGACCAGTTCGTTGCCTCCCTGGTCTATAACGGGGATTTATTATTCATGACCTGCGGATTCCCCGAACGCCACATGATGGCAATCAGGCCGGACGGCAAGGGCAATGTCACTGATACCCACGTCGTCTGGCGCACTACAAGGAGTGCTTCCTATGTACCATCCCCGGTTTCCATTGGAGAGCATTTCCTGGTTGTCTCCGATAGCGGAGTAGCAAGCTGCTTCATTGCCGAGAGTGGCGAACGACTGTGGAACGAACGCCTTCCACGGCGTCACAGTGCCTCCGCAATTGCAGCCAATGGACTAGCCTATTTCCTCTCCGACCAGGGCATCATGAGCGTCGTCCGCCCGGGAAAAGATTTTGACCTTGTGGCACGCAATGATCTCGGCGAGGAATGCAACGCCTCACCGGCGATTTACGACGGGAATTTCTATATCCGCGGTGACAAACACCTCTATTGCATCGGGAAAAAATAGCATTTTTTTGCCTTCCCCAGCCGGTGTTTTGGCTTCACCTCAACAACTGGCCTTGCCGCAGCAGGCAAAGCATCGATCAGATATAGCGATTGAAAGACATATCCCGGGCAAAGGCGGTAAGCGAAGCCGCAAGGCATAATGCCCTACAGGAATTGACTTTAATCAGGCGCTTCTCTGCACGTCAATTGCACGCGCCCAGGCCTCACGATCAAAGGTCACAAACCGATATGCCCTGCCGGTTTCAGTGATGACGGCAAGGGAGTTCGTCCAGATCGGGATACAGCCAAGGAACTTCGTCCAGCATTTTTCTGATGAGCGAATATCTGAGAGTTCAATCTCTGTCGTGCCACGCTGGAAATTGATTGCGTGAGGTTCAAATACCAAGCGCTGATTCGTCAGGTATAGCTTGCCTCCCACCGTTTCAATTCCCTTCTGAAGGTTTGCCCCTCTTTTTCTGACGGGTTTCTCTCTTTCTCTAAGTTCAGTCCTCATGAAGTTCTCCTTATCCAAGGATATGAATAACTATTGCCGACACCATGGGGGCTGGACCATTACAAAAATTAACTTATTGCATACACCCCTGAAGTCACCACATCATGAACCCAAGGGACACGACAGAGACTGGGGGAGGAATCTCACTTCTTCTTGTTCCCCGGCTTGGCTTTCCCCGGTGAACCTGCCATCGGGGGAGTCTCGAAAAACTTTCCGTCCTTGATCAGGCGGGGATCCTTTGTCGCGACAAGTTCATCCATCAGCTGATCACGAAGCGCGGCAACGATCTCTTTGTATCGAGGATCGGTAGCAACGTTCTTCATCTGGTGGGGATCCTCTTTCAGGTCAAATAATTCCTCACGCGGACGCTTTCCGTATGCGTGAACAAAGAACGGTTTAACTTCTGCATTGCTGCGGTTGGCAACAATCCAGGCCTTCGTCGGGCCGGCGTCTTCATCAGGGATGGTAACAAAGGTATTGTTTGTGAGTTGATTAGCATCGGGCTCCTTCTCAGTATCCAGTTGAAAGTGATCCCCCAGGGGATAACGATCAGGCTTGAAGTTAATGATAAAAAGATGATCCCTGGTACGCATCGCCCTTTGCGGATACGGCAGTTGGCCGGCGCGTGCCCTTGCAACGTGCCTTTCACGGCCGATATAGACATGCGTCCTGGACTTATCAACCAGACCTTTGCCACCTGAGGCCAGTGTTGGCCAGATGGATTTGCTGGTCATCACTTCCGGCACCTTCACCCTGCCGGATTCAAGGAACGTTGCAGCCAGGTCAGGCAGGGTGACGAAATCATCCACCACGCGACCGCCTTTGACCCCGGGCCCGGAAATGGAGAGTGCGACACGGGCTCCAAAATCATACAGGTTGCATTTCCCATGGGGAAATCCTGCCGGTCCATGGTCACCGGAAATAACAATAATGGTATTGTCAAATTCGCCCGTTTTTTTCAGTTCCTCAACCAGCACCCCCAAAGCCATGTCAAATCCCTTGGCTTCGCCCAGGTAATCGGCAAAGTCCTGCCGGACCTCAGGGACATCCGGAAGAAAGGGCGGCAGCTTTCCCTTCAGGCTGTCAGGATCAATGTCCCAAAGGGATTTTCCGGAACCCTTAATCCATTTCCTGTGGACGTTTGTCGGTCCAAACCAGTAGGCAAAAGGCTGACCCTTTTTCTTCCCGGTAAGCATTTCCCTGAAATTGCCACGTACCTGGTCCATCAGGAACTGCTTAGCCTCCGCAACGCCTTTGCCCTTGGCCACCATGCCGGTAGCGGTCTGCGAAAAACGATTGAAACTGCTACCTGCCTTACTGTAGGCATTTACCCCTCCACCGTATGGAGCATCACGGGGCGTTCCCGGTGACCAGACTTTCCAGGTGTAGCCTATGTGATATCCACTTTCTTCCAGGAGCAGCGGCCAGGTGGGAATCGAGGCATCCCAGTGTGCACCCTGCAGGATCGCCGCCCTGCCGGTTCGCCAGAAATGCTGTCCGGAAAGGATGGAACTGCGGCAGGGGGTGCAGGAAGGCGCGTTAACAAACGCATTATTAAATAAAACACCGTGGCTGGCGATGGCATCAAAGTTGGGAGTCTTTATCGCGTCATTCTCAGTGCCTGGTCCATCTGCTTTCGCGTAGGCAGAGGCATGCCGCCCCCAATCATCAGCAAAGGCAAACAGGATATTCGGCCGCGGGGATGCCTGTCCCCACGGATTAAAAACCCCCACGGTCATCATCCCTATAAGGAATATCTTTTTATGCATGTCTCTTCAGGCTCGAATAATACATTCCCTAATGAAACTTTCCCATGCGAGGTGAGTTGAAGTGCGTCACTTCGCGCTTAGCGCATTCCACTCCACAACAGTGCCCTTTGACCTTTGATACTCCATCATGATTTTCCATTCCCCTTTCTGCTTCACCAGCAGAGCCTGAAAATGCACATGTTCCTGCTTGCGGAGACCTTCCTGGTCAACTGTGGAATAGAGGAATATTCCTGTCTCGTGTGCAGTGGTTTCGTCACCAAACCTCTGGGAAAACCTGAACTCCACATCTGCCTTGATTTTTCCTGCCTTGGTATCCATGAAACCCTGCTTCCAGCGGGCAAGTGCCACAGTGAGCGGCACGCTCGATTTTTTTGCGCCGGAAACCAGCACGCCGTCTTCATGACAAGTGGACTTGTAGCCCTCAAAATCGCCCTCTCGCACAGATCGCGAGACTTCAGCCCAGTAGGCATCCAGTACCACTAACCTTGAACTGCTGCCTTCCTCATCCCGGGCAATCACCGGCTCAAGTAATGCAACCAGTAAAAACAAAACAGATGCTGAAGACAAATAACACAAGACTCTCATAACACCGGCATGTTAACACCACCTGCCCGCCGGGGACAAGCGCACTGATTGCTCATTATTTACCCTGCCCCTGGCAATAAGCAGCCACGCATCCCTGGAATCATCCCGTAATACCGACAAACCTTGCCCGGCAGCGCAGCCGCAGTAAAGTTGTCTACCTGCAATCCCTATGACTGCGCCCAAGCCCATGAGCCCCCTTTTGATCGTGCTGGTCCTTACGGGGTTTGCCAACCTGGCCTGCGGGGACAAAAAAGCCCCGTCAACTTTCCACGGAGATGCCCGATGGCAACAAAGCTACAGTTCCGGGCTTACCGACAAAAACGGCGCCTGGGCAGGGGGTTCTGAAATCATGCACCTCGCCGCACACAAGGGGAAATTGTTCGCTTCCAATGGTTACTGGGTCGATTCGCGATGGGAAATACCGCCTGACGGGCAAAAGCAGTCTGCCCAGGTGCTTCGGCTCGATAGTGCCGATAAAGGCTGGCAGGTCGACCTCGACATGGGACATGAAAACGACCTTGGCCTCCAGTATATGAAGGGCAACATCCTGAAATCGGTCACCTTCACCCGGGACATGTCTGGCAATCTGCTGAAAAACCCGCAAAACCTGCTGGTAATGGCCGCAGGTGCCAACTTCGAGCGCGGTGGCGCGGTTTCTGCCTGGACCCGCAATGATGCAAACGGCACATGGACTCACGCGCTGGTCAGGCATGGATCCAGCGCCGGCGGGGTACGCTGGGTCCCGCGTGACATGGAAGTCTATCGCGACAAGGTCACCGGTGTTGAACACTTGGTCATGTCACTTGGAAACCCGGGAATCATAACCGGCGTCTATGACCCTTCCATGCCCGGCAGGATTCGCTGGAGCAGGAATCTGGAATATCCGTTTTTAAAGGCGGGAAGCTTCAGGACCCGCCCTCTCGGGATGGCGCAGGCCAACGGTTCACTCTTCTTTTCTGAAGGCGACTCGATCTACCGGCGGATCGACGGCAAGCAACCATCCTATACTGAAATCCTTGACCTGTACGCAGACACTGACACCGATGTCGGCGGCATCCGCGGCCTTACCAGTGTAGCAAATCCCAACGGCACCGGGGAATCCCTGCTCTTCCTCTGGGCACCCGGGGAACGCTCAAGGGGGAAA
>CAWVVE010000198.1:0-5075 GCA_963933075.1 uncultured Verrucomicrobiaceae bacterium
GCCAGGGGGTTGGGAATGTTGCCGTCCACATCCTCATTCCCCGGCCCTGGTTTCTCCGCCTCTTCCGGTAAAACCGGAAGGGCCCTGGGAATACTGCTGCCGCCATCCTCTGTTCCCGGCAGCGCTACAGGTTCAGCACGAGGAACAATCTCAGTCCCCGGGCGAATCTTTGCAGGATCAACCGGCAACGCACGGGGAACAGGTTCGCTTTGGACTTCACAAATGCAAAGGCCAGCAATGGCAAGAAACGCCGACAGGTGGGTACCACACACCTTGTAATCTTCGTGGCTGAGAAAAATAAATCAAGCGCCGCCGGGATTGCACCCCTCGTTGAGGAAATTCAATATATTCCTTGCCGCCTTTAGGCTGATTCCGCGAATCTCGGCAATCTGCTCTGCTGAAACCTTCTTCATCCTGGCCACCGATCCAAATTTCCGCAACAACGCAGTCTTGCGGGCATCGCTCACCCCGGGACAATCATCGAGAATACTCTCGGCAATGCGCCTTTTCATCAGTAATTGGTGGTAGCTGTTGGCAAAGCGGTGCGCCTCATCACGGATTCGCTGCAGTAATCGCAGGGCCCCGGTATCATGAGGCAGGGACAATGGCTCACTGACACCCGGGCGGAATATCTCCTCATGCTGCTTGGCCAGTCCGATCACCGGAAGTTCCCCGAGCCCGAGTTTTCTCAACTCCTTCAATGCGCTGGAAAGCTGCCCCTTGCCGCCATCGACAACCACAAGGTCAGGCAGGCAGACATAGTGTGGCTTCTCTCCCCCGCCTAACCGGCCGACACAATCCGGTGCCTCAATGGCATGCTCCCGGGAAAACCCGGCCTGCTCGGCTCCGACATGGTCTTTGCCCTCCAGCAGGATCCTTGAATAGCGCCTCCTTACAACCTCGGCCATGCTGGCAAAATCATCCTGTCCCTCCACTGCCTTAATCCTGTAGCGGCGATAATTGGCACTGTCAGGCACGCCACACTTGAAACGCACCATTGATGCCACAATATGGCTTGAGGAAATATTGGAGATATCAAAGCACTCCATCACCATCGGCGCTGATGCCATCCCCAGCACCTCGCGCAGTTCCTCGACATCGGCAAGGGGCTCAATCCCCCCGCCGCTACCGGGCAGGCCTCGCCCCCGGGTAAAGCGCCGCGAAGGCTGGAGAGTCTTCCTGAGGCTATCAATCATGTCGCGGTATTGTGCCGCCTGTTCAAAATCCTGGCGGGATACCGCCGCCTTCATGTTGGCCTCAATATCCGCAACATGATTACGCCAGCCGCCTGCAAGGAACTCACAAGCACATTCAATGCGCTTGTGGTAATCCTCACCGGATACCTTCCCGACACAGGGCGCCGAGCAATTTGCAATGACATCATCATGACAATGCCGGTAATCGGATTCACCGGGCACGCGAGGCCGGCAGGTGCGCAACCCGAACTCCCTATTGATCCAACTCAGGGTTGTCCGCAGCGCGCCAGAATGAGCAAAGGGGCCAAAATAACGTCCGCCATCATCCTTGCGTACACGCACCAGCTGGAAACGCGGCAACACATCCGAATGCCTTACCTTGAGAAGCAGGTAGCGCTTATCATCCCGGAAGGATACATTGTATTTCGGCCGGTATTCCTTGATAAGCTTGACCTCAAGCAGGAGTGCCTCGGACTCGCTGCGCAGAACATGGCTCTCAAAGTCCCAGATGCTCTCAATAAGCGCACGCGTCTTCAGGTCAGAGCGCATCCTGCGTGAAGGGGTGAAATAACTGGCCAGGCGTTTGCGCAGGTCCCTTGCCTTGCCGACATAAATGACACGGCTTAGACGGTCACGCATCAGGTATACACCTGGCTTGTGAGGCACATCCCTCAACTTGGCCGGGAAATCGACAGGTTTACGTTGAAATTCAGTCGACACAGCAGGCCCATTCTAGCCGGAAACAGTAGTCAATGCCTAATATAAGTGAAATTTGAAAAGCGGCCATACCGGTTGCATACTTGTAGTCACACCGGCGTTACCCGCCGCTATTCCAGCCAATGAACCTCTTTACCCGCATCCTCCTGGTCAACGTCACCCTGCTGGGGGTTGCCGGCGCCCAGTCAGAAGCAGCAGAAAATCAAGTCAGTGAACTGACCCTGCTTGAGATTGTCCAGGAAACCGGGTTCTTGATCTGGCCACTGACGGCACTTTCAGTCATCGCGGTATTCCTCATTATCTTCTACATGCTAACCATTCGTCGCGGTGCGGTGGTCAGTGACCGTTTCATGAACTCGGCTGATGCACTCATCCGCAAACAGGATTATTTAGGCCTGCTGGAAGTTTGCAACCGCCAGGAAGAATGCATCTCGCGCATTACCGCCAAAACACTCAATTTCGCAACCAAGAACCCTACTGCAAGCTTTGACGATGTTCGTGAGATCACGGAGGCGGAAGGATCCCGTCAGGCCAGTATCCTTCATCAACGAATCCAGTATCTTGCTGACATAGGCGCGATCGCTCCAATGGTGGGACTGCTCGGCACGGTGATCGGGATGATCAAGGCATTTCGTGAAATAGCACAACACAGCTTCGTCGGTTCAAAGCAAACCGGACTTGCCAGCGGAGTCTCGGAAGCCCTATTGACGACAGCCGGGGGATTATGCATAGGCATCCCGGCATTAATCTTCTATTCCATGTTCCGGGGCCGGGTGCAGAGACTCGTTTCCGAACTGGAGGCGGCAGCAACCCACATTATGGCTCTGCTCGCCACGCAATACAAACAGGCCACCTCACGCTCCACATCAGGCACCCGCCCGCGCCCATCAAGATATTCCCCGGAAGAAAAAACCGGTAATATCCGGAAGACCTGAGCCTTATAGCGACAGGCGCGCAGCATGAAATTTCAATCCCAGTTTGGCTCTGAGCGCACGGGTATCCAACTCGCGCCGATGATTGATATCGTATTCCTGTTGCTGATTTTCTTCATTGTCCTCTGGAACTACGCACGTTTCGAGACCGAGATCGACATCAGTGTCCCGGCAGCCTCCTCCGGGGAAAATCCTCAACGCACAATCGGCGAAATTGTGGTGAATGTCCGCAAAACCGGTGAAATCGTGGTCGAGGGACTGACCAAGACAGACCCGGAGTTGCTCGGGATGTTCCGGGACATTGTAGCGGCCTACCCGGATCAGGCGGTAATCCTGCGCGGTGATCGGAAAGCTGAATTTGACCACATCGTCAGGGTATTGAACGTTTGCCAACAGGCCGGAATCTGGAATGTATCCTTCGCCACGGCTCCTCCTGTGAACACCACTCCCGCACAATGATCGCCCTCCCTTACAGCAAGGCATCCGCGGCGCTCCTTGCAGCGACTATCCTGCAGTGTGACGCATCGGCACAGCAGGAACCAATCCCGCGTGCCCGCCCGGTGGCACCAGTCGCCCCGGCCGTCCCGGAAGGAAAGCTTCTTCGCAATAACCCCGAGGAAAGCCTCATCCAGTATGCCCATTACATTTACAGCCAGAATCAATGGCAACTGGCTGAGGCCCAGTATGTCAAATTCCTGCGACTGTATCCGGCAGGCAAAGAAGCCGCGGCGGCAGGCTACCGCATGGCCGAGTGCCGCCTGAAGCTCGATAAACTCACAGAAGCGGCGCAAGCCTATCTCGATGTCCTACGGAAATTCCGCAACAGTGACTACGGGGCACCCTCAGCCTACCGTCTAGGTTCGCTTTATTTTGCAAAAGAACAATACCGGGATGCCGCCAACTACTTTGATATCGCGAGGCAGGAATCCAAAAAAAATACAATCCGTCTCTCTGCTGCTTACTACAGGGCAAGCTCCTTCAGAAAACAGGGCTTGTTGACGGAAATGCTGCATGCATTCGAGAACCTCGTCAGCATCAAGAAAAATAATCCCTACCGGGAAGCTGCGCTGCTCATTCTTTCCAGGGCATATTCTGAAAATGACAACAGGCCAAAAGCCCTCGCGGCCTTTCTTGAACTGGCAAGCCTGGCCTCCGAAGATGATGTAAAGGGTGAAGCCTTGGTAAAGGCAGGACTTATCAGCAATGCGCAGGACGACACTGATGCAGCCAAAGAACACCTGCACTCAGCGCTGAAACTGCAAGGTGGAGATGAATGGAAACCGGATGCCCAGTTCCACCTGATCAATATCTACTACGCCGAGAAAAACCATGCCAAGGTCGCCGAGATATACAGCAAGGGTGCCTTTGTAATGTCCGAGGAAATCAGGCCGAAGATGCTGCTGATGGCAGGAAACTCTTACCGCCACCTGAAACGTTATCATGATGCCATCGGCATCTACAACCTCCTCAGCGAACACTACCAGCTGACTGAAGAGGCCAGTGACGCAGAATACCGGAAACTGCTTTGCTTCTCCAGCATTGGCACCCGAAAGCTCCCCGAGTTGATCGACACCTTTGTCCTGTGGCAGCACCAGCGTGATGCTACCAGCAGTAATATTGACCTGGCAAATGTCCTGAAGGCCGAATACCAGTTCAAACATGACATGTTCGCGCCTGCCGGACTGACCTATGACCGGGTGCGCATCTTGAATATCCCGGAAAAAATGCGGGCCTCCATACTCTACAAGAGAGGCTGGGCCCACAACGAAGGCAAGAACCACACGCAGGCCATCACGGCCTTCGACGACTTTCTGGAAACTTACCCGGAGGATGCGCGTATCTCCAATGCCCTTGCCAAACGTGCACTCAGTCACAGGGCATCAGAGAACTACGAACCTGCGCTTCTCGACCTGAAAAGAATCATAGCCAACCACCCGGATTCCGAGGCTGCTGAGCTCGCCTACCAGCAAAGCGCACTCATCCAGGGACAACTTGGAGAATATAGGGCTATGGTTGATAACTACACCGTCCTGCTGGAAAAATTCCCGGCAAGCAAAGCCGCCCCTGAGGCACATTTCTGGATCGGTTGGGGGGAATTTGAACTCAAGGCATTCGCCGCCTCCTCTGCCAGAACAAAAAAAATCGAGCGCATCATCTAGTACCACTTTGCTTATATATATTATCTTTACATTACAAAAAAAAAAAAGTGAATTGCTTATAATTTCTTTTT
>CAWVVE010000199.1:0-5067 GCA_963933075.1 uncultured Verrucomicrobiaceae bacterium
GCATGCGGACAATCCCCGGGCATCTTCCGGCACGACGAGACCGCTCTTGTGGGGCCAGACCTCCTCGAATGAACCCGAGCCATCCCCTAACAACAAAACGCTCATCCCTCCTGCCATTTTCCCTGTCTCGCGCTGCGGATGATAAAAATTCTGAACCACATAAATGTCAGCATTGCCGTCACCATTAACTTCTGTTGCAACGACACCGAAACACGGCGCCATCTGCGCAAGGGCAGGGAGCACACTGAGCTTGAAGCTGCCGTCCCCTTGATTGATCAGGACTGAACTCTCAAGGTAATTCACCTCAAAGAGGTTTGCCTCGCGCAGGGAATTCTCCGAATAAATATCCTTGAGCGTAGCCGAAGCAAAATCGTGATAAGTCGGGAACTTTTTCTTCACGAACGGCATCGCGTTCTGTGAGCAGCTCTTGCCCCGCACGGGCAATAAACAATCTTCAAAAACCTTTGCCTCAACGATCGACGCCCTTCCATGACCTCCAAATGTCCCGTAGTAGAGACGAACCGGATGATTCTCAGAAGGATGATATTTCGTGTTCAGACCACAATTAGTGGCCACGTAATCCATGTCACCGTCACCGTCCAGGTCCCTGCCCGCCAAGCCGTTCCACCATCCCCTGTAACCGGCAAGCCCGGAGGCGGCAGTTGAGTCCACAAGTTTTCCTTCACGATTGAGGAAAAGCCTTATCCTCCCCCACTCCTCGGCCAAGAGCAGATCAACCCACCCGTCCCCGTTAGCGTCAGACCAGAGCGCACTGGTCACCATGCCGCAGCCCTCAAGACCCTCGGCAAGAGCTTCTGTCCGATCCACAAATAGCACCTCGCCGGCTTTTCCTGACTCATTACACAGCAGGCTACTGCCCGGGGACAATGGGTATTCCCCGCGCCTGAGCCGCCCCCCGACAAAAAGATCCAGATCCCCGTCGCGATCAAAATCTGCGGCGCAGACGGCACTGCCGCTGAAAAGTTTCTCAGGTAGTGCGTCCGCCGGAGCCTTGAAGAACTCACCCTGCCCCCTGTTAAGGTAAAGCCTGTCCCGCAATTGTTCCGACGCCCGCTCCGCCTCGACGCCCCCACTGACAATGTAGATGTCGAGATCTCCATCACGATCAGCGTCAAAAAGCAAAGTGCCTAAATCCTCGCAGGTGCTGTCATCGACTGCCGCGGTGAGAAGATGCCGCCGTATACCCCCCTCAGCATTCAGGTGCACATGAGGCACCTCATTCCGTGCCGAGCTGACCACAAAATCATCACTTCCGTTACCGTCAACATCGCCTACAGAAACCCCGGGACCAAGACGCGAAAGCTTGTTTGGAAGAAGCGGCTGAAGGGCAAAGTCATCAAAGGAATTCTCAGTGTGCCTTACCACATCAGGCAATGGCACGGACGCAAACATTGGTGACAGGGCTTTGGGGAGAATCAAGTCCTCTTCAGGGGCATCCCCTTTGCTCTCTGCCATGATGTAATGCGCCCCGGCACGCACATTATAAAACGCCTGTTGCCGGCCTCCGGGCCAAGTAACCTCAAGGTAGTCAATCCTCTTCGCCTCACCAATCCCGAAATGCACAATGGGTTCATTACAGGAAGAGAATCCGGTCATCGGGTTCAACTGGCTCACCTTCCTTTCACTGCCCCATTCAGCACGTATAAGAGCCCCCAGCCCATAACGATTGGAGGAAATTCCACGCAGGGACAAAGTCACCCTGTTGCCAGCACTCTCGTTGCGGTATACCTGCACGGGCTCGTTAAGGCTGGCGACCACCAGGTCAATGTCGCCATCACGGTCCAGGTCACCGGTCGCAGCCGAATAACTGGCCCCTAGGTGATCCAGCCCCCACTTGGCACCACTCTTTTCAAAACGCAGGTTTCCCATGTTGCGAAATGCCTGGTTACGCTCCCTCTGTAACCCGCCATCCTTCCACAACTGCCACTCCTCGCGACCGCTGAGCATTGTAAGCGAAAAGGGCACATCCGGATTGCGGATATTTGCACTCATCCCGTTAGTGATGAAAACATCGGTGTAGCCGTCATTGTCAAAATCCGACAACTTCACGGCCCACGACCAGTCTGAGGCAGCAAGGCCGCTCAGCCATGCGCTTTCCATGAAGCGACGGGTTCCGCTGTTAATAAAAAGCGAGTTCCGCATGATTTGACGAGGTTCGGAATGGTCCATGAAGTTTTGGAACTTCGACATGTCACCCATCGCAATTTTGGCCCTGTAATGCGTTGTCGCCGCCATATCCAGGACGAAAAAATCCATTAACCCGTCATTATTCATATCTGCAACGTCACTACCCATCGAGAACCACGGGGTACTCGGCACGGTCTCCCTGATCACGTTGGTGAACGAGCCGTCCCCGTTGTTGTGATAAAGACAATCCGGATGCTGGAAATCGTTTGCTACATAAAGATCCACAAGCCCATCCCCATCGTAATCAGACCATGCCGCGGACAAGCCATAGTAAAGTCCGGAAATTCCGGACTCGGCGCTCACATCCCGAAAAGACCCACTGCCATCATTCTCGAATAAACGGTCAGGACGACCAACCGTGCGGATCGTGTAATTTTCCCCACCCTTGTCATAAATCGCGTAATACGGTTCAAACTCCGGCAGGAGGACAGGCTTGCCGTTGGCTCCGGTAGTGGTGATCTCGCCTGTCGGCAGCCCTCCTTCACGAATCAAACGGTTTATGACAAGGTAATAATCAAGATCGCCGTCATTATCATAGTCGGCAAAATGCGCGGACAGACTCGCATCCTTTATTGCAATTCCAGCCGCGGCTCCAACTTCAGTGAATTGCCCCTGCCCGTCATTGAGATAAAGCAGGTTCGGGGCATCATAGTTGCAAACATGAATGTCCAGGTCCCCGTCATTGTCGACGTCTACAAGTTGCGAGGAGGTTGACCATACTCCGCGCACGGAAAGGCCGGACTCTCCGCTTACATCTTCGAACCGGAGATCGCCCACCTGCCTGTAGAGGACACTGTCACTCGCTCCCCCGCTACAGTAGATATCGACCAACCCGTCAGCATCAACATCGCCAATCGAAATACCGCCACAGGCGTAGCCAAGGATATAGACGCGACTCATCGGGTGAGCATCATCAACCTCGTTCACAAAGGAAATTCCACTCTCTTCCTCCTTAAGGGCGCAAAACAGCGGATGACCCTCGGACAGGTCTACGGAAGAAGCGCTATGAGGATAGAAAACCTCCAGCGTACCCGGTGAGAGCTTAACTTCCTGCACAGAAGGCCCGGAAATTTCCAACTGCTCACCGGTGCCGCAAGAACACACCATTACCATTACCAGTGCGCAGGTGAAGCATGGTGCCAATACCGGAAGGTTTCTCGGAGATTCCATCGTGCTGCGGGCAGTGAAAATCAGAAGCCCGTTGATTGCCAGTTATTGATGCTAGCATACATGGAGGCACCAAGCCAGCCACCACTCCTTGCAGGCAACCGCCATTACGATTGAAAATTCAATCCCCCCAGAAGAGAATGGAAGCCCCTTGTGGGTATTTCTCCTAACGGCGCCGGCGCAGTAGAAGAATGGAGGACAGGAAGGCAAGAAAGGCGGTGCCTGGCTCCGGGATCGGGTTAATCGATGTAAAATCAGCCACCTCGACAAAAAGGGCAACATGTCCTGTCTCATCAAGACCATCAAACCCGCCGTTTTGTATCAGGTAATCGGAAACCTGAAAGCCACCCTGCTGCGAGGATGGACTGGTATTTGGCAGCCGAAGCGCAAACCCGTCCTTATACTCCCAGTCCTCTCCGGTGCCGTCAGTGTCAGGGTCTCCAAATACATCAAACACAACTCCTTCCTGAAAGAGCTCAATGGCGTCATCGCCGGAAATGTTAAAAGCATTATCGATAAAATAAATGAAGGGGTCGCTGAAATTGTTCTGGAAGAAAGCCTGGGAGTTGGCATTGGAAGAAAGGACAAACACATCGCCAGCCGATGCCGAGATCGAGGGGAAGCTAAACTCCTGCCCGTCTGTGCCGCCACCGTTGTTGGCGCTTCCAACCCCCCAAAGGCTTAGGTCCGCAATGGGTGCTACCGCCTGAATAAATACTGCCCTGGGTTGCCCGCCAGGCAAGTCACCGTCACTGACGCCGGCAATGACAAGCACTGCATGTCCTCTGCCGGCAAGCAAAAGGGAAAATGCTGCCACTAAGAGCGCCTTGGCAACGGTGCACGGCTGAAATGTCATTTAAGCTTTCTTAATGAATAACAAAGTTTAAGTAATATTGAAAGCCCTGCCGGGAATGCAACACGTTTTCAGTGTAAAATCTTACCCATATCATCCTGCAATTTTTTAAAAAAAATATCCGTCCGGGCACAGGCGTTTGAATCAAAACTGATAAAGATAATCAGGAACACCAAGGCCATGGCCAGTGGCCTCGCCTACAGCCTTGGTTGAGCCCCTCGCAGGTCTCTTTGCCTTCAGGATTGAAGCATCCGCCAGCAATACCACTGCATGCGGGGCAAGTGAAAAGGCCCTTTCCAGAGATTACCCTTGATCGATGAGGAGCGGCGACCGTCACGGTGCACATAGCCAAACCACTCGCCATATTTCCCGTCATGGAAAGTGGCAAGGTTGTATTCGCGTATGCGCTTATGCCATTGGGCATATTTGACATCACCACTGAGCCGGTAAGCGAGCAGTGTTGCTGTCTCAGCCTCGTTGTGTGGCCACCAGAACTTCATGTCGTGCCAGTATTCCTGTACCGGAGCACCACGCAGGTGCGTAAAGTAAAAAAGACCACCGTGTTGCTGATCCCAGCCCCTGACCCACATCCAGTCAAGCATCCGCAAGCCAAGATCAAGGAGTTGCTTGTCATCCCGGAAACCTGCCTCATGCAGGATAAACCAGGCGCACTCGATGGCGTGTCCCGGATTGAGGGTAAGCCCGTCAAAATGCTCCACAATCGCACCGTCCAGGGCCACCTGCTCCATGACGCATTCCATGTCCGGCTTGATAAAGTCATCACGAATCTCGGCAATGAAGCCGTCAATGAGGGATTGTGCATTCTCAAGCCCGATGGT
>CAWVVE010000200.1:0-5058 GCA_963933075.1 uncultured Verrucomicrobiaceae bacterium
GCATCAGCGACACCTTCCCGCTCAAGCTCGGCATTAAACACACCCATCACAACCTCTCCCACAAAAAGGAAAAAGACGGCTTGCTCGAGTGGGCAAAATACGACCGCTTCCTGAGCGAGCAGGTGGCTTATTTCCTGGGTCGCTTGAATGAGTTCAAGGACAACAATGGCAGCGTGCTGGACAATACCCTCGTGCTCTATGGCAGTGGCGCCAGCACCACCCATAAAAACGTCAACCTTCCCACCCTCTTGGCTGGTGGAGGCGCCATGGGGATGAAGCACAGGCAATACTGGAAAAAGGACGGTACGCGAATGACCGACATGTTCCTGAGTATCCTGCACTCGATGGGAATTGCGGAAGAGTCATTCGGGGACAGCAGGGGAACACTGAACAATTCGATTTTCCCGGTGTAGCTGTTATTCCCACGGTGGATGCCGCGGATAATTTCCTGCAGAAACACCTGCTCAAATAATTCAGCATGAAGCGCATTTTTTATATCCTTCTATTGCCTTGTCTGGTGACCGGGGTCCTTAGCGCTGAGCCCGGCACGAAGGAACGTTGGCTGCAAAATAGCGGTTACGGTTTAATGTTCCACTACGAGGCCTTCAAGGATCATTCCCCCCAGTCCTATAACAAGACCATTGACTCCTTTGATGTGGATCGGTTTGTCGGCGAAGTCGAGAGCACCGGCGCCGCTCACATTATCTTCGTCATTGGTCAGCACTGGGGAAAATATTGTGCACCCAACAGCGCGTATGAGAAACTGCTGGGGGTTGAAAACGGAATCTGGACATCAAAACGCGACCTCATACTGGAGATTGGTGAGCAGCTTGCAAAGCGGGACATCAGGCTCATCATCTACATGACCGCGCGCGCGCCCATGCGCCACTACAAGGTCATCAAGGCCATGGGCGATACGTTGCCCAGCATTAACGGCAAGCCCGCAGGTCCCGCCGTGGATCCCATGTCTCACCCGCGCAAGGTGAAGGGCTTCAGGCGTAGTGAAAACCAGGCGCCAAACCCCACGTTTCTGAAGAACTGGGCTGATGTATGCGGCGAATGGTCCAGGCGCTACGGCAAGCTGGTATCAGGATGGTGGTTCGACGGCTACAAGACCGAAATGAGGGATTCCTACGAGGATCTCAGGAAGGAAAAATATAATATCGACACCTGGGTTGAAGCGATCCGTTCCGGCAACCCTGAAGCGGAGCTGGCCTTCAATGCCGGCGCACACCCGATCCTGTCACTCTGCACCGGCGGGAAATTGTGCCCGCACCAGACATTCACCTCGGGCGAAAACCACGGTTTTAACCAACGCACCAAGAAGGGACAGGGCAAGGCATTGACGCCCAAGAATTTCCCGGCACCACAAGGCGTCATCTGGCACTTGCTTCTTCCGGTCGGCAAGGGATGGGGAGCCGGCGAGAAATCCAGGTTTGAAACCGCAACATTAAGGGACCGCATTGACCTCATTAATGCCGAGGGCGGCACGATCACGCTGGATGTCCCGGTCAGTCCGGATGGCAGAATCCCCGGACAACTCCTGCAAGTACTTAGGCAGCTTGGCAAAGACAAGAACAAGCTCAAGGACGGGGTCAGATCCTTTTAATCAATCGCAGCAGCATGGCGACCGGCCTTCGGATCACCCGCAGCGTGGATCATCTTGTTACCGTGGTCGATGTATATCATTACAGGGTAGGCGATTGCACCGCCGGTCGTGCTGACCTTATGCCCGCGTTCCTCCAGTTCCCGGAGGACATCAGCTGCAACGGCCTTGTTGACACGCATTCTGCCGGGTCCAACAACAGTCGCCTTCCGGTCCGGGTTCGGATCAAAGGAATTTTGATGGTGGAATGTGTTGAAACGCGGGGCGGTGACCGCCTGCTCGGGGAACATCCCGAACTCCACATGGTTGAGGATCATGTTGAGGGATGTCTGGTCCTGTAAATCCCCTCCAGCGACACTGATCGCCAGGACCGGCTTGTCATCCTTGAGGACAAGTGTCGGGGTCAACGTGATGCGCGGGCGCTTGCCGGGTTGAACCCGGTTCGGGTGACCGGGGGTCGTATTCAGGCTGCGCACGCGGTTGCCCTGGGTGACACCGCTGGGTCCGGGTTGATTACCCACCAGGTTCGCGCTGGGCGTTGCCGCCACCACATTTCCCCAGCGGTCGGCAACCACGCAGGTGGTGGTGTCCTGCACCGGAATATTGCTGGTTGACTCTACAGGCTTATCCCCGGCCTTGAGCGAACCCGGTCCATAAGGATTCCCCGGACGAATAGCCGCGGAAGCCCGCGCCGGGTTAATCAACTTGCGACGCAAGACCGTATATTCATCAGAGAGCAGGGATTGCAGGGGAACCTCGGCAAACAGGGGATCACCATAATATTCATCCCTATCCGCCATCGCCAGCTTCAGGGATTCAATCACCGTGTGTATGTAGGGAGAAGAGAGATGCCCCATTCCCTTGAGGTTAAATCCCTCAAGGAGCCTCAGGGTCTGGCAAAGATAAGGTCCCTGCGTCCACGGACCACATTTGAAAATCCGGTAACCCCTGTAATTGACGGAAACCGGATCCTCCACCCGCGTGCGGTGATTCTCAAGGTCACGCTTGCGCAGGAAGGCACCGGTTTCAATATACCAGTCCTCAAGGTCATCGGCTATGTCACCCTTGTAGAAACGGTCACGTGCCGCGGTGAGTTTTACCGCACGCGAACCCGCTGTCTCATCCTCCCGGGTCGTCATTTTACGTAGAGTCACTGCTAAATCTGAATGCCAGAGTTCTCCCCCCGCATCAAGCAGTTCCAGGGTGGGCTGCACTGCCTGCCTGAAGGATACGCTACCGTATAACTTCAGCGCCGTGACCACAAGATCGATAGCCCCGGGCACCGGGGCAGATTTCATACTGCCGTTGGCAGGAATACCGTTTTCATAATACCACTTTATTGCCTCCGGATCGAGGGGCGCGGCACCCAGCCCGCTGAGAACCTTGACCTCCTTTTTGCCGGCATCGTAAATGATCAAGGGAACCTCGCCGCCAATGGCAAACAGTCCATAATCGGTGATTGCCAGTGCCAACAGCGTTGCGGCGGCTGCATCGGCGGCATTGCCGCCCTGCTTGAGGATACGGATACCGGCATCAACCGATTCGGCTTTACCCGCAGCAACCGCACCTCCTGCACCGGAACCTTTCCATGTAATCAGCTCATCACATCGGGCAGTAAGTTCAAGCCCCGGCACTGCCAGGAGTTGAATCATCATGAACAAGGCATTAATACCGTAACGGCTCATCAGAAAACTCGGTTTATCGACGTAATAAGCATTTTCATTGCCAGGGCCAATAACCTGCAACAGAAAAAACCTCTCAGGCCTTCACGCTGTCGTCAAGGACAAGAGGAAAAAACCCTCGAAACGGAAAACCCACAGGTAAGGATATCGGCCGTCCTTAAGTCCTTCCTGCAGGCACGAAACAGATGATACGTAAATTCAAGTATTGCATTTTGATAGGTTTGGCAGTCCATTTTATGAAACACAAGTTGCCAAACACAAAGGCTGGCAACTGACGATCAAACCCCCAAAAATAAAACAAAGCATGGTTGCTTTGCTCCAGCCATAAATTTGCCATGTCACCCCTGATTCCGGCGGATGCCCGCTTACTCAAACGCCTGTCGGCAACGACCTTCCTCCTACTTTCGCTGCTGATCATGCAAGCCTCCGCGGGCCTTCGAATCTCGGAGTTCATGGCGGCTAATGACTCGACCATCCTCGATGAGGACGGGGAATCCCCCGACTGGATCGAGATTTATAACCCGATAGAAGACAATGCGTTAATCAACCTCGACGGATACGCCCTGAGCGATGACCCGCTCTTCCCGCAAAAATGGGTGTTTCCCGCCACGACAATAGCTGCCGGCACGCGGCTTGTTGTATTCGCTTCCGGCAAGGACCGCAGTGTTGCAGGTTCCGAGTTGCACACCAATTTTTCCCTCGAAAAGGACGGTGAATACCTTGCCCTCGTTGCTCCTGACGAAAACACCATCCTTACCGTGTTTGATACATATCCCGAGCAATTCGAGGGTATCTCCTACGGTTTTGGCACCGCCCTTCCCCCGGTAGCCACCACCATCATCTCCGCAAATGCCCCCTGCCGGTGGACTGTTCCCGCCAATACAATCAGCAACTGGCAGGATGACAACTTCGACGACAGCACATGGACTACCGCCAATACAGGAATCGGCTACGAGAGGGGAATAGGCGGCATCACCTATACCGATTTATTAGGAACGAACGGAAATGTCGATGCCAGCACCTTCAATATCAACGGCACCTGCTATGTGCGCATTCCATTTTCATTAATCGGGGCAAATACCGTGACATCCCTCTCCCTGAGGATGAAATACGATGACGGGTTCATTGCCTACCTCAACGGCGCCCAGGTCGCAACGGCAAATGCCCCGGCAACCCCCTCCTTTAACTCGCTCTCCACGAATTTTCACAGTGACAGTGCAGCCATTATTTTCCAGGATTTTGACCTCACCGATTCCATTGAAGAGATTAACGAGGGAAACAACGTGCTGGCAATCCAGATGCTCAACAGGGCACTCGACAGCTCCGATCTTCTTATGCTTCCCGAGCTTGATGTCGAGATGGTCGACCAGGACGGTGCTCTCGTCGAAGGCTACTACACCACGCCTACTCCGGGAAGCGTGAACGGCTTCGCTGTGGATGGCTTTGTCAAGGACACCAGCTTCAGTATTGATCGTGGCTTCTACTCCGAACCGATTGAGGTTGAAATCACCACCGCCACAGACGACGCGACCATCCGCTACACAACGGATGGCTCAACACCAACAGCGATCAACGGGATTGTCTATGGTGCCCCTATCCAGATAACCACCACCACGACCCTGAGGGCGGCTGCCTTCAAGGAAGGCTTCCAGCCAACCAACGCCGACACCCACACCTATATCTATGCCGCCGATGTGCGCAACCAGCCAACGACGCCTCCAGATTACCCGCAAACATGGGGCACTGACGGAGGATCGAACGTGAGTGCCG
>CAWVVE010000201.1:0-5047 GCA_963933075.1 uncultured Verrucomicrobiaceae bacterium
ACGTTCGCGACAACGGTGGCGCTTGTCGGCCAATTCCGCCGCCCTTGCCCTCAATGAACGCAATATCCCGGGAAGGCCCTGCCCGGAGAATTCGACCTGGCTGCCGTGAATCTCCTCAATTCTACGCTCAATCCGGGAACGGGAAGTGTTCATGACACGGTCATAGAGGGCCAGAATACTCCGTTTTTTGACACGCAGGTAAACCAGCATCCATAACAAGGTAACGCCCAAGGCACCGGGAACAAGAGCCACAGCCAATCCCTCGCCATGCTCGGGCCAAAGCGACAATGCCCACGCTCTCTCTGCGCCAACGGCAATACCCAGCAGGATCATCCACACAACTATCCGCCGCCATCCCAGCATAACCCCAATTGCTGCGCCCTCTTCACAATCCTCCAGCGCTTCATGAACCCTGAGATGAGCACGGCGGCCAAGCACCTCGAGACGTTCCCCGAAGCGTGAGCTGATCTCAAATCTTTCACAACCTTCAAGGACATCTCCACCGAACACTCCGGCAATCCGTTCGCTGACGCGGCGGCGGAATCCGGCAATGCAGTCTTCCATCCGGACGATCGACCTGCGCAAGCCCGCCTCAACCTCACTGGCTACAACCCCTGCGATACGTCGCCGCTCGGCACTTACCCAGCCCCCTCCCTGGAAAAGTGATCCTGCAACACCAAGCAGGCCAATCTTCCCTGCAAGCCTCTCGCGCACCTTCAGCATCTCCCCCTGATAACTCTCAAGAAGTTCCGTCGTATCTTCCTCGGCGTCAGCCATTGCCTGCCCGGCTTCACGCTCCATCTCATGCTCAACCCAGCGGATGCACTCAGCCTCCACGTCACAATCCCCTTGAGCTTTCTCAAATCCCTCCTCCACACTCTGAGCCGCAACCTTGAGCACTGAGCGCACACGCTCCCTGATTGCACAGGTCTCTGGTTGCTGAGACATCGACTCAAACAACCACTGCCTGAGATCTTCTATCCCGTTTGATCCCTGCAACGTAACTTCCTCCGGTTTGCCCTGCCGGGCAGCAAGTATAGTGCTTGTGGGAAAAATAAACCCCGCTGCCTCCTGGCGGGTAACCTGCTGTGCCCTTTTACAGAGATGATCTAAAATGGCGTGCAATTCCTCCTCCGTGCGCTGCTCGGCATGCGTGAGCACCACTGCCACAGGTTGTCCCCGTAGACGGTGCATATCGCCAAGCAACTCCCACTGCTGCTCTCCCCATGGATCAGCAGCAGAAAAAATCATGCCCACCATATCCGACATCATGTACGCGCGCTCCATTGCTCCGGTGCTGCTGCCGCGGGCCCGTGCATCCACCTCGACAAACTCAAGGCGCTTAAGGCCATTGACCGGGCGATAGCGCTCCAGCAGGTCGACATCAGCAATATCCATGGGCTCCCGCCCGTATTTCCATATCACCAGGCCCGGAGAAGGTTCACTGCCGGGCTCGAAGTCACCCTGTGCCAATGCCCCGGCCAGGCTGCTCTTGCCACAACCCCCGGCACCGGCAAGCAGCAACATCAGTGAATCATTGAGGCAATCGGCAACCGTGCGCCAGAGGGCTACTTCCTCAACGGCTATGCCAAGCTCATTCCCGGCATCAACTAGCCTTAAGAGCGCATCGCCCAGACGCGCCCTGCCGGTAATCCAGTCCTCACTCTCCATCAGGCAAAAGATAGCGGGTCATCACGCCACTGGAAAGAAGCTTTGCCAACTCACATTCCATGCGTTCTGCGCCTGGTTTTATTGAAATTGACAACTGTCGGCTCCCCCTATTGCCGCCCTGTCGAGGCCACTCCCCTGCTCTCCATGGCAATCAGCTGGCTGACAGTGACAAAGCGGTATCCCCTTGCAAGCAGCCCGTCCAGTGCCTGGGGCATTGCCACAATCGTGGGAGCATGAATATCGTGGGCCAGGATGATCGAGCCGGCACTGGTATTGGAAATAATCCGCTGTGCCACCACCGCCGGGCCGGGACGCTTCCAGTCCTCCGGGTCAACCGCCCACATGATTGTGCTGTAACCGAACTCCTTATGAAGCCACACCTTGAGCCTGTCGTTGGTATGTCCGCCGGGCGGCCGGAACGTGCGGGGCTTCACGCCACAGGCTGCCATGATGGCCTGCTGGCAGCCAAGCACTTCCTTGCGGACCTGCTCAAGGTTGATCTTCGAGATATGCTTGTGGGTAACGGTATGGTTGCCAATCTCGTGCCCCTCGGCAACCATTCGCCTGAGAATCTGCGGAAAACGCCGGGCATTTGTGCCAACCACGTAAAAAGTTGCCCGGATATTGCGCCTCTTGAGAATCTCCAGCAGCCTGGGCGTGTGCACGGGGTGCGGCCCGTCGTCAAATGTCATTGCCACGTAAGGGCCGTTGACCTTGACCCGGGAATAAGTCAATGCGCGCGCCCTTGCAGGGTCGATCGGGACATGGATGTTCGGGTTACGAAGGAACGAGGATTTCAACTTCCCCAGTTTCCCGGAGTTGCGGCCCGCATTGCTTCCACTGCCATTGCATCCGGCCAAAAGACTGGCGGTAAGCAACACCGCCCCGATACGAATAAAGAATGCTCCCATAAAGAGTAATGGAACTTAACACCACTCAGGATAAAGGCCAGAGGGAATGCTCACGCTAATGCAGGCAAAATCCCAGACGCATTTCAGGAGCTGTCCCGCCTTCCCATTTCCTTGAACCCGGTACCTTTCCCCCCTCAAGCATTATATGGCATAGCCTTGATTGGCGGTCGACCATGCCCTTGATTGTACATTATTCATAAAATCCTACAATTTTCCTTTTTCCTGTCCCTGAGTATGGCATGCGCCAAGCCATGGCCTGCCACCTTCAACGCACCGGCAGCGAAATGGACGGCAAAGGAAGTGGCAAGCGGTCATGTCTACATGACGCAATCCTACCTGATCCTCAGTGACGAACCGCTTGGCAAAAACAGGCTGGATGAAATGACCAGGATGGTCGAATCCGTGCGTAAGGTCCTGGAGCTCTTTCCCCTCAACCTGCTTCCGGACCGCGGGAAAGACGGGAAGCTGAAGCGGCATGTGGTGCGCATCGTCACGAGCCAGAAGAAATATCTCGCGATGGGTGGACCCAAGGGCTCAATCGGCTTCTACGATGGCATGTCCGGTGAGGTCACGGTAAGCCTGGAGCTGCTTATCGAGCCCAAAAGCCAGCATTCCAGGCTGGAACCGAGGCAACGCTACCGCTTGCTGGTGCATGAACTTGTCCACCAGGCCATGGGGGAAAGACTGAGCGCTCTGCCGCCATGGTTCAGTGAGGGGATGGCGGAGTATATGGCTGCCACGCAATTCGCACCGGGCCGCTACCAGTTCAAGAATGCATCACGACAGATTATCGACCACCTGCAAACGTCATGGCTTGGCGAACGCAATAACGTAATCACCATTCCCCACATTGAGGAGCTCTCCGGTATCAACCACGCCGACTGGAACACCGATAACCGCATCAACTCGAAAAATGCCTATGCAAAATATGCCGGCGCTCTCCTGCTCACCCACTACCAGATGGAACTCGCATCACGCAACCTTGGGGGATTGCGCAGGTTCCTCGCCACAGACATTGAATATCGGCCGGTAAGGGGCCGCCCCGGACGTTACCGGCAAGTGCTGCCAAGCCAGGATATACTCTGGCGGGAACGTAACCAGGCCAAGGTCCAGGAACAACTGGCCGCCTACTGGAAAAACAAGGGATTAAAATTGAAATTCGCAGCGATGGGCGCCCTGCAAAAGCCGCCATCCCGGTAAAAAAATAACCGCCTGTGCTACCACTGCGGGCCTGCCTACTTCTTCGGCTCGGGCGGCTTCTCTTCCGGCACTTTCCAGCCCATGTTCACATAAAGCCCGGGAATGGACTCCTTGAGTTTGTTGACCCCCGCCTCAGTCACGCCTGTCTGCCACACGTAGAGCTTCTTGAGGTTCTTGAGGCTCTTGAGGTGCTCAAGCCCGGCATCACTGACCTTGGTGCCATAGAGGTTGAGATACTCAAGCTTGGAGAGTTTCCCGATCTGTTGAAGGGTATTGTCCGTAACTGCGGTATTCTCCAGATGCAGCTTGGTCAACATCCCCAGCTGACTGAGATCACCCGCCGCAGCATCCGTAACCCCGCTGCGGGAAACATCAAGCCATGTGAGGTGACCCTTGACCGGGACCAGCAACTTGACCTGGGCATCATTGAAACTCTTCGCCACGTTAATGGCATTTACCGAGAGATACTTGGTGTCCTGTGCAAGTTGCATGATGAGCGCTCCTGATTTCTCGATCGCTGCAACTGCCGCGGCATCCGCAACACCTGCCGGCTCTGGCAGCGAAAAGGCCTTCTTCACCACGACCTGCTTCGCCGCCGAATACACCAACCCGGCAAGGATCGCATTGATATCATCGGGAACCTTCAGTTCTGAAATCTTTTTATCAAAGCTCGCTCCCTCCGCTACCCACCATCCGATGAGTTTCTTCTGCTCCGCACTGAGGCGCTCCTTGTCCTCCGGCGGCATGACATCCTCATCCTCATCCGGAAGATTAATGCGCATGACCATGGAGATGTCCCCATCCTCGTCAGCTACAATCGTCTTGCTCTTGGTAATCTCCTCGGGGGTGTGCAGGCGCATTTTCCCCTTGGCCTTGTCTGCCCCATGGCATCCAATACAACGATTGGCCAATATCGGCATGATCACATGCTCGTAGGCTTTATCCGCCTTGAAATCGAGTTTGCGCCCCTCTTCAGCAGCCACACTGCCCTCCAGTAAAGCGCAACTAGTAAAACACAGGGTAATCAGCAGGGCAAAAGCGGTGAATCGATCGGGTATCATTACAGGTAAATTTAGCGGTTGTTAGTTTACGCCCACCACGGTGCGCATTTCACGTTAATTTGGACAGAACAAATTGTCGGTATCTTATTTATCCTCCTGTCCAAGTACTGATGATTGCCGCTGAATGCCTTGAATGGCAAAGACTTTCAATCTTCGCGGGGGAATAAAAACCGTGACTCCTACCGCCTAGGTGATTTTTGAGCG
>CAWVVE010000202.1:0-5041 GCA_963933075.1 uncultured Verrucomicrobiaceae bacterium
ACCCGGAAGAAAACCAGTTTGCCGACAAACTTGTCACTCCAGAGCTTGAATGCCAGAGCACAGAACTTGGCGTTATCATCGGTGATAATCTCAATCTTTTCCTCCTCATTGGCAGCCAGCAAGGCCTCTGTTGAAGGAACATCAAGGGGGCTGGGAAGATAATCCAGCACCGCATCCAATGTCACCTGTACCCCCTTGTTCTTGAAGGCTGAGCCGCCGGCAACCGGGACAATTTCGTTTGCGATCGTTGCACGCCTCAGCGCAGCCTTGATATCCTCCCTGCCGATCTTCTTTTCCTCAAGAAACATCGTCCCGATCACATCATCAACGTCCACCAGGCTTTCAATGAGCTCGTCATATGCCATGTCGGCGATCATCTTCTCCTCCTCGTCGAGTTCACGCACATCGTAAGTCGATCCCAGAAGGTCATCATCAGAGTAAACAATTGCCCTGCCGTTAACCACATCAATCTGTCCGGCAAGCGTATCCTCCGCACCTATAGGTATCAGCACCGGCAGGGCATTGGCTCCGAGTTTTTCCCTGATGTCCCTGAGGACATTTGCAAAGTCCGCTCCGACACGATCCATCTTGTTAACAAAGACGATGCGTGGCACCCGGTATTTGTCAGCCTGTCGCCAAACCGTTTCCGATTGCGGCTGCACACCTGCCACGCCGCAGAAAACCACGACCGCCCCGTCAAGCACACGCAAAGAACGCTCCACCTCGGCGGTAAAGTCAACATGCCCGGGGGTGTCAATAATATTAACGCGATGGCTAACGTCCTCAAAAAGCTTGTACAGCCCGCTGCTCTCAATCTGTGTCCATGAACAAGAAACCGCGGCGGAGGTGATAGTAATCCCCCGTTCCTGCTCCTGCTCCATCCAGTCGGTGGTCGCCTGCCCGTCATGCACCTCACCAATTCTGTGGATCATGCCGGTATAGAACAAGACCCGCTCGGTAAGCGTTGTCTTTCCGGCATCAATATGTGCGCATATTCCGATATTGCGCGTATGCTGCAGCGGAAAATCACGATCTGGTGAATTGGGGTTATCTGACACTGAGCAACTTGAATAAGATAATGAGTGGTTGCCGGAGTCTAAACAGTGGTAGCAGGAGGGAGAGTTGAACTCCCGACCTTAGGCTTATGAATCCTCTGCTCTACCGCTGAGCTATCCTGCCATCTCTTGCTGCGCATGTGAACGCAACCCCCCGATTCTACTCACCTATAATTTATTGTCAACTGACCCTGTCATTGCGGAATATTTTGTGAGGGCCGGTAAAAAACCCGAAAATCCAAAGCTCAGACTATTTGAAGAGCTGGCATACTGGGTTAGTTGAAGAACCGCGGGTCATGGAACAAAGAAAAAAAGAGGCGATTGTCATCGTTCGAACACTTCAGGACAAAGGCTTTACTGCTTATTTTGCCGGTGGGTGCGTGCGTGACTCCATCCGTGGTGACACCCCAATCGACTACGACATAGCCACCAGCGCACGTCCGGAGGAAGTCGAGCACATCTTCCAGAAAACCCGCGCGGTCGGTTCCCACTTCGGCGTCATCCTGGTCTTCATCGGAGAATACGGATTTGAAGTCGCCACCTTCCGCAATGAGGGCACTTATAGTGACGGCAGGCGGCCTGACTCCGTGGAATTCTCTACAGCGAGGCAGGATGCCCTGCGACGAGACTTTACCATTAACGGTCTTTTCGAAGATCCGGTAACGGGAAAAATCATCGACCATGTTGATGGTCAGTCGGATATAGCCATCGGCGTTATCCGTGCAATCGGCGATCCTCATCAACGTTTAAGTGAAGATCATCTGCGTTTGCTCCGCGCGATACGCTTCTCTGCACGCCTTGGCTATCAAATAGAGGCGAACACTCTTGCCGCCCTGAAAATAGGCGCTGCAAACAATGATCTGGAAAAAATCAGCGCCGAGCGTATTCGCGACGAATTCTCCATGATGATGATGGATCGCAACCGGGTGGAGGCATTTGACCTGCTGGTGGAAACTGGCCTGATGACCTGCATTATCCCTGAAATCCTCGAATTAAAGGGCTGTGAGCAACCGCCCCAGTTTCATCCCGAGGGAGACGTTTTTGTACATACACGCCTAATGCTCGAGGAATTCGGTAAACTCGGGCACTGTCCCGGGCTCAACCCGCTTCACCTGGTGTTGAGCATCCTGCTGCATGATATCGCCAAACCGGCCACCTTCTCCTATGATGAAGATGCAGAGAGGATCCGCTTCAACGGTCACGACAAAATGGGGGCAGAAATGGCCGCTGATATCCTCAGGCGCTTGAAATATCCGAACAGCGTGATAGAGGCAGTCACCGCCATCGTGGAGAACCATATGGCCTTCAAGGATGTTCAGCACATGCGTGTCGCCAAGCTCAAGCGTTTCATGGGCAGGTCAACCTACCATGATGAAATGGAATTACACCGCATCGACTGCCTGTGTAGCTGGGGAGGGCTCGACAACCACGAGTTCCTCCTTGCCAAGCAACAGGAATTTGCCAATGAACCGATAATTCCTCCCCCACTGCTTAGCGGTCACGACCTTATTCAACGTGGCATCCCGCCGGGACCACAAATCGGTGTCATTCTGCGCACTATTCAGGACTTACAACTGGAAGGCACCATCACCGGGCGCGATGCCGCCCTGCAATGGCTTGAAGAACACCTTGCGACACTTGGAAATGACTGAAGGCGCGAGAAAGACATTTCCGGAATGTCCCCATCGCCTGTGTCAGGCTAATCATCAGATTGCTACAACAGTGCAGCGGCAATGCGATCACGGAACACCCGTGCACGGTCCGAGGCTGTGCCTTCCCCGGCCATCACTCCGCGTGAGACGTTAATAACCACGGGGGCCTTTCTCCCGGCATCCTTTAAAAGGTCCAGGTCCCCACCCTGAGCCCCCAACCCGGGAAGAAGAAGAGGCACATCCGGGATGCTCTCCATGATACCGGACTGAGCGTTGGTTAACCCTATAACAAACCCGATTTCCCCCTCATGGGAACCCGTGCGGTCGGCCATCTCTGCAACAAGTTGAAAAACCTGCCTGCCGTCAGCCAGTGATTGCAGCTCGATGTCCTCAGCTCCAGGGTTTGAGGTTACGCCGAGAAGATACACAGCGCGCCCGGGGTAACTGAGCATCGGTTCCACCGAGTCAAAACCCATGTAGGGATTTACAGTAACGGCATCAACTCCCTTCATGCTCTCAAAGCATGCCTTGGCATAATAGGCCTGGGTCGCTCCGATATCACCACGCTTAACATCAAGTATGACCGGAATCTGCTCGGGTATGTCGGCTACCAGCTTCTCAAGGATGGCATACCCCTTTGAGCCGGCTGCCTCAAAATAAGCGGAATTGGGCTTAAATGCCGCAGCGCAACTGGCGGTCTGCTCGACAAGCGAATAAACAAATCCTTCAAGGTCTCCGCCCGTGAGCTCAGGACGCGGATCAATACCGACACATAGGTTTGAGCCAGTAGCCTCTATGCGAGCGGCAAGTTTCTCGGAATAAGTCATGAAACCAAAACAGTCATCGCACGGCTTAATCACGTTCCAACAATATGTCTCCATGGAACATGACCATGTCGACACTGCCATCAAGCGTTTGATCAAGGAACGGGGTATTGCAGGATTTCGAGCACATGAATTCCCTGCTGAAGGTGGTTGTCCCATCAGGATCAAATAACACCAGGTCCGCGCTCGAACCTTCTGCAACGGCCACCTCGTCCAGCTTGAGGATGCTGCGCGGTTGCGATGCATACCGCTCCACAATCAAATCCCAGCCAAACACCCCGGGCTTGATAAAATGATGAAAAAGTGAGGGTAGGGCTGTTTCAAGGCCGGTAATGCCAAAGGGCGCACTGGCAAAATCCTGTTGCCGTTTTTCAAAATCAGTATGCGGCGCGTGATCAGTGGCAATTACATCAAATACTCCCTCAATTAATCCAGCAACAAGCCGCTCGTTATCCTTATCGGTGCGCAACGGCGGGTTCATCTTATAATGAGTGTCATAATCGATGACATGCTCCTCGTTAAAGATCAGGTGATGTGGAGCAACCTCACAGGTAACATGAACTCCATCATGCTTGGCACGACGAATAATCTCCATTCCCCGCGCAGTGGTAACGTGCTGGATGTGCAAATGCGCCCCGGTATATTCGGCAATCTGTATGTCCCTCGCTATGCAAATTTCCTCACTAATCGCGGGAATACCGGGAATACCCATTTGGTAAGACACCCTGCCCTCGTTCATTGCCCCCTGACCGGAGAGTTCCATGGTTTCACAATGGGAAGCCAGCGGCAGGGCAAACTCTCGGGCATACTCCATCGCATGGCGAAGCAACTGCGGGTTACAAACAGGTGAACCGTCATCGGTCAGCATGACCGCTCCGGCTGACTTCATCCCTGCAATCGGCGTCATCTCCTTGCCGGCACGCTCCTTTGTGATGCACCCGGTTGTATACACCGGTATACGGGCATTGCGCTGGGCAATATCCATTACGCTTCGCACCAGCCCCTCACTGTCAATTGCAGGGGATGTATTCGGCATGGCAACGACACCTGTAACCCCTCCGTTTATGGCCGCCTCAGAACCCGAGGCAATATCTTCCTTGCCCGTCTGTCCGGGCTCCCGCAGGTGAACATGCAGATCAAACAATCCCGGCAACAGCACCTTGCCTGCGGCTTCAACCACCTTTACCGACTCCTCAGCCCCGAGACCAGGAGCCACGCTCCTTATCCTGCCATCTTTAATGAGAACATCGGAAACCTCCAGCTTCTTACCTCCGGCAGAGGCAATGGAGACGTTCTTAAAAAGAGTCATATCACTCATGCGGGGGATTCCAGCTGGGGTTTGAGCCAATAAAGCACCGCCATACGCGCAGCAATGCCGTTCTCAACCTGTTGATTAATCAGGCAGCGCTCATAGCTCATGACCATATCAGCAAGTTCCACACCCCGGTTTACGGGGCCCGGATGCATCACCCAGATTCCTTCCTCACGCACACGCCCAAGCCGCTCTTCA
>CAWVVE010000203.1:0-5027 GCA_963933075.1 uncultured Verrucomicrobiaceae bacterium
GACAGTTCCGGCACTGACCATGCATGGGGCACCAATGCATTCCTCTTTGGAGGCCCGGTAAACGGCAGCCGAATTTTCGGTAAAATTCCTCAACTCAGGATCGGAGGAGCTGACGATGTCCCCTCAGGTTCCAGAGGGCGCTGGATTCCAACAACGGCCGTGGAGCAATATTCCGCTGTGCTCGCAAAATGGCTTGGGGTTCCACCTGCCGATATTAATACTATTTTCCCTAACCTCTCGAGGTTTCCTGATCCTTTCGATATCAGCGAATCGGGTCCGAATCTCGACTTGATTGATTTTCTCGCCTAGTCGCTCCCCCCTAAAGAAACACAGCCTGATGCCTCCACAACCCACGTGGAACCAAATCCTGAAGCGGGTGGTGGCGGGCTTGCTTCTCATCGCGATTGGATACGCTCTATACGTTATCATTAGGCCAAGCCCCGGTTCGCACCACGTAACCGACAGCAGCACCCGCCCATCCGGGCCTGCCGCAACACCTGCCGATTCTTCCGGGAAAAACAACCCGTCCCGGATGCAGCCTGGGCAGACAAGGCCTGGGAGCCTTCCGGGAACGGTGATCGTGCAACCCTTCCAGCCAGTTCCTCCAAAGGAAATATCGAGTAATTACCGTGTTCCTCCACACCATGAGGATGCACGGGTCACTCGGACAAATGACGGCAGGATCATCTTTGAGCAGGCGATTAATCTGGCCCGACAACTGCACAGCAAGGATATCCCAGCCGAAGAAGATATTCAGATCCTGAACGCAATCCTCGGCTATTACCGAATGATGAATAAAAGTAATCCGGTGGCCGGTGAAAACTTCGAGGTCATAAACAGCCTCATGGGAAAAAATAAGCACAACGTCGTAGTTTTCCCAATGAATCATCCCGACATCGACACTGACGGCAATCTACTGGATCGGTGGGGAACCCCATATTTTTTTCATGCCATTTCCGCCACCCTGCTCGACATCCAGTCTGCCGGACCTGACCGACATCGGGGATCTTCCGATGACCTGAAACTCGGCTATGTCCTGCCGGGATCAGATTGATCCCCAGCAACACACTGACTAAGCCTTCTTGGTATTTATGGGATTCCTGCGGCCGGGATAAAGAGCCCTGCACATACCACAAACTCTCCCGTCACACCCGCGTGCCGAGCAATGCTCCCGGCCATAAAATATCATCTGCAAATGCAACTGATTCCAGTGCTCTTGCGGAAAAATTCTTTTCAGGTCTTTCTCGGTCTGCACCACATTCTTGCCATTGCTCAATCCCCAGCGCTGCGACAGGCGGTGAATGTGCGTATCAACAGGAAATGCAGGAAATCCAAAAGCTTGTGCCATCACCACCGAAGCGGTCTTGTGACCAACCCCCGGCAAATCCTCAAGCCCCTGGAAAGTTCGGGGAACCTCTCCCTGATGTTCCTTGAGAATTATTCCGGACAATGCACTGATCGCCCTTGCCTTCTGTGGCGAGAGCCCGCAAGGACGAATGATTCTCTGAATCTCCTCTACCGGCATTCCTGCCATCATTTGCGGGTTATCTGCACAGCGGAAAAGCTCTGGGGTAATCAGGTTGACTCTCTTGTCCGTGCACTGGGCAGAGAGCAATACTGCAATCAACAAGGTGAAGGCATCCTGATGGTCCAAAGGAATCGGAGTTTCAGGGTAGAGCCTCATCAACTCCCCAAGCACATAATCTGCACGCTCTAGCTTAGTCATGGCACTTCCCATGGCTGGAATCCAGGGAGCACTGCGCTCGACACAACTCCCTGCCCCGGGTAAATTCATTATACATCGAGTCCGCCGGCATCGCCATATCTAAGGTTTGAATTAGCCCCTGCCAATCCGTATTGCCATCCCCTGAACTTATATCCAGCGCAGGACTGCCTTGGCAGCAAAAGAAGGGTAAGGGCCCGTAGTTAACAAACCCCGTTGCCATCGACCTCATAACGCTGAGCCGCATTTAAAAAATCCCCATCAGCCCAGTCAAGATGCGTGGTGGTGATTAATTTCTGCGAGGTCTCTGGAAGATATGACAACAAGGCGTTGCGCCTAGCCTGGTCAAGCTCACCGAATATATCGTCAATTAACAAGATCGGGTCGGCATCCTTCGCCACGCGCAAGACCTCTGCCTGCGCCAGTTTCAATGCAAGGGCAATGGTGCGTTGCTGGCCTTCTGAGGCAAACTGCCCGGCCGCCAACCCTTTAATCTCAAGAATGACATCATCACGGTGAGGACCAACATTGGTTTGCCTTCTCCTGCTGTCCTCGTCCGCACTTTGCTCATAAGCGGCGGCAAGGTCCGCCCCTCCCGATCTCACGTAATCCAACCCAAGAGGCTCATCCCGGCCACTGATAACGCTCTGGGCATGACAGGCAGAAGGAGACAGGGCTGCCACAAGGTTCGCACGAGCCTCACAAATCACAGTGCCGTGCTCAACGAGAAGTTGAGTGTATGCCCCTATCTGTTCCCAGCATGGACGATTATCGCGCTTAAGCAGGAAATTCCTGGCACGCAAGGCGCGGTTATAGGAGCGAAGGGCGTTGCCATAGCCCGGATAAATCTGGGATGCTACAAAATCCATATATCTCCTTCTCACGTCCCCCCCTCCCCTGACCAACGCCAGGTCGTCATTGCCCATCCACACAACAAGCCCTGTTTGTGCAAGATAATCCGAGCGGCTTTTGCTGATATCACCATCAACTTTCATCTGTCTTCGGGCCCCGGAAAGGGAATACATGAGATGCCGTCCGGAAAAATCCCCCTCTATTACGAAACCCGCCTCACCAAGCCTTACCACCTCCGATAATGTGCCGGCGCGTGGCGACTGCAGGCGTAAAAGCATGCAGATTGACTCGAGAATAGTGGTCTTACCATGTGCGTTGTTCCCGGCGAAAAGCGTCACTTCCCCCTCTAATGGGCAATCAAGTAGCCCAAAACAGCGGAAATTACGCAATCGGAGCCGATCCAGCATGTAAAGAACCCTTGCACCATATCCAAGGACGACTCAACGTCCAAAACGGTTGAATTTCAGCCTGAACCCGGCATCTTGGGCACCCTGTATCGAACCTATGGCCGGAAAATTCCAAAGTCTCCCCGGATTCCGGGACTTTTACCCGGAAGACTGCGCAGTGCGAAACTACGTTTTCGACCACTGGCGCTCGGTTGCCCATCGCTATAACTTCCACGAATACGAGGGACCGGTCCTTGAACCCTCTGAACTGTATCGAAAAAAAAGTGGCGAGGAGATCCTCCGGCAGTTGTTTCACTTTGAAGACCGGGGCGAGCGAAGTGTCGCGATGCGCCCGGAACTGACTCCCACCCTCGCGAGAATGGCTGTCGCACGCCAGAGGGATTACCGCAAGCCAATGCGCTGGTTTGGCATTGGTCAGTTCTTCCGCTATGAAAAACCACAAAAAGGACGTGGCCGCGAGTTCTACCAGTTGAATGTCGACATCCTCGGCGAGTCATCCGCATCCGCAGATGCCGAATTGATCGCATTCGCCATTGACCTGATGCTGGACTTCGGGTTCCGCGGCGAGGATTTTATCATTCGTCTCAGCAACAGGGATGCCTGGATCGATTTTATGCGGGCCGAATCCATGGCCATGGAGAATCTGCAGGAATTCTTGCAGATCATCGATAAAATGGAAAGGGAAAGCCCTGAAACAACAGACAAAAAACTCACTGCCCTCGGCTCCTCACGGCAGGCAGTTGACAATTTCATCTCCTCCTCCGCAGCAGACAAGCACTTCAGTTCCATCATGCAAAACCTCAAGGCGCGTAACTTGTCAGATCACGTGATGATAGACCTTGGAGTGGTGCGTGGACTTGCCTACTACACCGGTACTGTTTTTGAAGTATTTGATCGAGGCAAGGCAATGCGGGCAGTGGCCGGAGGGGGGCGTTACGACAACCTGTGCGGACTGATCAGCAATGACACGACCTCAATGCCTGCATGCGGCTTTGCGATGGGGGACGTCGTCATCACTGACCTGATAAAGGAAACAAAAAATGCGCACTCCAGGTTGTTAAGCCATCTTGGCGCGGCAAACACGACGGACGTGCAGGTGATTATCGCTGATGAATCAATCCGTCACGAGGCGCTTTACACCATACAGCATCTGCGTAACGCCGGTTTCCGCGTGAATTATTCCATGACCGAGAACAAGGTGGGCAAACAGTTCACCCAGGCTGAACATGCCAAAGCTCGTGTTGCCGTGATCATAGGCTCAGAATATCCGCAGGTTGGCGTCAAGGACCTGGTCGAACGCAAAGAGGAAAAAATCGAGGCCGGTGAAATGATCAACCTCGTGAGAACCATCCTGGACAAGACACCTGAAGGCCCTCTCTACGCCTAATATCCCTGAAAAGAACCCTTTCCTCTACAAATGCGCACGCACCATTGCAATAACCTCCGCAAGGAACACATCGGCCAGACTGTAACCCTGATTGGCTGGGTAAACACAAAGCGCGACCACCATGGCGTCATCTTCATTGATGTCCGTGATCGTGAAGGTGTTACCCAGGCAGTGTTCCGCAGCGAGGAAAACAACGAGGCGGCACAAATCTCGCATACACTGCGCCACGAGGATGTTGTCCAGGTCACAGGCACAGTTGGGGAGAGGCCGGAGATTGAGGGGCAGTCCACCGTCAATCCGAATATTGAAACCGGCGAAATTGAGTTGATCGCTCAGGAACTCGTGGTGATCAACCGCTCCGAGGTGCTGCCTTTCCAACTCGACAAGGAACTTTCCAACGAGGACATAAGGCTTCGTCATCGCTACCTTGATCTGCGACGTCCGCGCATGGCGCGTAACCTTAAAATACGCCACCGCGTGACCAAAGCCTGCAGGGACTACCTCGATGAATCCGGCTACCTTGAGATAGAGACTCCAATCCTGAGCAAAAGCACACCGGAAGGGGCACGGGATTTCCTCGTCCCCTCACGCCTGAACCCCGGCAATTTCTATGCCCTGCCCCAGGCTCCGCAGCAGTATAAGCAACTCCTGCAAGTTG
>CAWVVE010000204.1:0-5007 GCA_963933075.1 uncultured Verrucomicrobiaceae bacterium
CCAAGGTCAAGGGCGACTGGGACGACATCCCGAAGGCAGGCATTAATTACTGCACCAGCTCAAACATGAAGATGGATATCCGCCGCCAGAAAAAGGCGGTCGGTGGCTATTATGCATCCGTTGCCTACATGGACGCGCAGGTGGGCAAGGTGCTCGATGCCCTCGAGCAGGCCGGCCTCAACGAGAAGACCATCGTGATCTTCACCAGCGACCATGGCTTTCACCTGGGCGAGCATGACTTCTGGGCAAAGGTCAGTCTGCATGAGGAATCCGCGGCGGTGCCGATGATTATCAGTGTGCCGGGCAAGAAGCCCGCAGTGTGCCACTCACTGGTTGAACTGCTTGACCTTTTCCCCACGGTGTCCGCACTTTGCGGGCTCAAGGTTCCCGAACGCCTACAGGGCAGGAACATTGCACGGACCCTCGATGACCCGAAGCACGAGGTCAGGACATCTGCCTTCAGTGTTGCCCCGACCCGAAAAGGATTCCTTCTGCGCGAGGATCAATGGGCCTACATCCAATACCGTGAGGATGCCTCGGGGGGCATCGAGCTCTTTGACATGGAAAAGGACCCGAAGCAATACACCAACCTCGCGCAGGATCCCGCCCACGCTGAGCGGGTTGCCGGCTTCAAGGCCAAACTTGCCACGAAACTGGAAGCTGTCAGGGACAACGACCTGAAAGCCCTGCCTGCCAAGCCCAAGAGAAAGCCCAAGTCCAAGCCCAGGGGTTAAAGCTTACTTGCCTCCCTTGTTCCAGTAGATCACGACGTTCTTACTTCCCCTGCCGGCGGCAATCACATCAGGTTTGCCGTCGCCATTGAGATCAGCCACCTTCAGGTCCTCGCAGGTAATGCCGCCGTCATCAAGGGCCTCAGCCTTCCAGCCGTCGGCACCCTGAGTATAGACCCGTATACCACCCTTACCGCCCCGCCAGCCGGCGAGCACCTCGGGTTTCTTGTCACCATCCAGGTCGGCAATGGCCAGCGCATGCCCCTGGTTCAGGGTGGCATCAAGGGAAGTGCGGGAGGGCTGCTTTGATCCTTGTTTCGGCGCACCGTAGACAACCACCTCGTTGCCGTGCATCGGCTCAATGGTCGCCACCAGCCGGTCTTTGCCACTCCCACTCCCAGAGCCACGCACCTCACCAACTCCGCGGGAAAGCGGATTCGATACCAATTTTTTCTGCTTCAAGTTGTTCCAGACAATCACGCCCTCCTTGCCGCCAACAATTACTCCTTCACTGCCTTTTACTGCGCTAACCACATCAAAGTTGTGGGTGGCATGCAGGCCAGTGTCATGGGCGACCATCTTCCAGTCACTTGCCGCGTAGTGCAGCATCTTGACCGCTTCACCCGCCCCGCCCCTGTTGCCGACCCCGTGCAGGGGAAGCACCAGCAGCTCAAAACCCTTCCCGGACTTGACAAAATGCATGCGGTGAACCGTCGGCAGGTGGTCGAGCTTTTTGGAGCCCCAGCGCTTGGTCGGGTCATCCGGGCGCTTGAGGATATGCACCGATCCGCTCTTCGCCTTGTCCGAGGTCTCCCCCGGGTTCCAGTTGGCACCAACGGCAACCTCGACCTTGCCGTCCCCGTCAATATCACGGGCGGCGATGCAGACATTGTCCAGGAAGCGTGTACCGACCCGCGGGTTGATGTTCTCCGTCATCACGAAGCGCTTCCAGTCACCATTGCGATACCAGGCAACCTGGGACTTGTCGGCCAGCAGGATATCAGGCTTCTTGTCACCATCCACGTCACCAATAGCCAGGCCATAGCCAATGGATATCTTTGCATCAATAACCTGACGCTCAAAGGGCAATGCCGCGGTACCGCTCAATACGCCAAGCCCGAGGAATAACATTACAAAATAGCCTGATTTATTCATGACAGGAACCTTACCGGCTGGGAATCAACTTGTGAAGGGCAAATGAGCAATGTTTACACAGGGCCTGTTCGCCTTACCCCCCCTCATCCGCCCGGTAATGCCAACCTCCTCGAGACGCCTCCGGTGAACGAAAATATCTCTATTGCATCATGCCATCGACAAAAACCTCCTGATTTGCTAATAAAGGAAAAAATTATGGTTCACCCTGCAACTATCATCCTGTTTGCTGCACTCTCCCTGCAGGGATGCTCGGTGCTGACCATGGATCGACCGGCCAATGAACGGAACCTTGAGTTGCCCGGCAAATGGACAGGTTCAGGCAAAAATAATGAGGGCAGGATTGTCACCGGATGGATTAACGGGTTTGGCGATACCCAAATGCAGGCACTTGTCAGGGAGGCCCTGGAAAACAACAACAACCTGAAGGCCGCAGCCTCACGGCTGGAATCCGCAAGGCAGGGAACCATCACCGGGCGGGCGGAACGCTTCCCCGCGATCAATATCAATGGTTCCGGCTCAAGCACCAGGCGCGAGGCGCTCAGCGAATCGGCAAAATACGAGTCAGGCTACGCGCTGACACTGGCCGCCTCGTGGGAAATGGACCTCTGGGGAAGGCTTCGCGACCTTGATCACGCCGCCCGGCAGGATTACCAGGCGGCACGGGCGGATTACCGTTCCGCCAGGCTCTCACTGGCGGCAAACGTCGCCAAGTCCTGGTGCAATATCATCACTGCCAGGCAACGGCTTGAACTTGCCGAGCAGACCCGTGACAGCTTTGTCAGTAACTATCGGATCACCGAGCGCAACTATAAAGCCGGCGATGAAACAGCTACCCCCCTTTCTGTCCAGTTTGGACGCAACAACGTGGCATCCGCCGAGCGCAACGTGATCGCGCGTAAACTGGCCCGTGACAACGCGGCAAGACCCCTGGAAGTTCTCCTCGGACGGTATCCCTCCGGGAAACTAAAGAGCAGTAATCAGCTTCCCAGGCTGCCGGAAGAAGTGCCTGCAGGGCTGCCCTCCGAGTTGCTGTGGCGCCGCCCCGACATCGCTGCCGCCGCGGCATCCCTGAGGGCATCAGCCAAGCGTGCCGATGTAGCACGCAAAAACATGCTGCCCTCCTTTTCCCTCACCGCCCGCGGCTCGGATGCAAGTGGTGACCTGAACCGGCTTCTTGCCAACCCTGAGACAATCCTCTGGAATGCTGCCTCCTCACTGGCTCAAAACATATTCCGGGGCGGCGCGTTATCCGCACAGGCACAAAGAGCACTCACCCAGAATGAACAGGCACTGCACAACTTCACGAACCGTGTCCTCGAGGCCCTGCGTGAAGTGGAATCCGCCCTGGCCACCGAGCGATCGCTGGCTGATCAGGAACGCTTTATCAGCATTGAGCTGGCCCAGGCCAAGCTTGCCGAGGCACAGGCGGGACGGGATTATTCCGAGGGATTAATCGGCATCCTGTCGATCTTCGAGGCCCAGCGCAGGGGTGTCGCGGCACGCAATGCCATGATCACGCTGCGCAACCAGCGCCTACAGAACCGCATTGACCTGCACCTCGCTCTCGGTGGGGATTTTGAAACCCTACCAATCGAGGAACCTGAACCCGGGAAGCCTGAACTATAGGCTCTTCACCTTCAGGTTGCGCACCCAGAACTTCTGGCCGTGGTCCTGAATCGCGATCTTTCCTGAATTCGCCAACTTCTTGTTTTTTGGTTTCTTGGCAGCAAGGTCCAGCTTGTCCTGTACCGTCTTGCCGTTGAGAACCACACTCAGCTTGCCTGCCTTCATGGTCACCACCATGCGGTTCCATTCGCCGGCGGCCTTCGACGCGTTAACCAGCGGACCGGCAGTCCTGATGACTCCCCCAAGGTCATGCTGCCCGAGTTTCTTCTTGCCGAAGCAGTCAAGAATCTGCACCTCAAAGCCGTGCGCGCTCGCATCGGACTCATCATAAATCCGGAAATAGAGACCTGAATTCCCGCCTTTGCCGTGCTTATACTCAAAATCGAAAACGAAATCCTTGTAATCCTCCTTGAGCCACAGGTAAGAGCCGTATCGCGTCCAGCCCTTCTCCCCGGGCCTTGGTTCAAGGTAGAGTGAGCCGTCTTTCTGAATCTTCCAGTTGCCGGTGGTCTTGATCTTCGACATGTCCTTGCCGTCAAAAATCGTGGTGAAACCGTCCTCCGCACGGGACAGGGGAACGCAGACAAACAACAGGGCTAAAGTGGATGCTAAAATCTTCATTACTGTAAAGAACTATCACAACAAGACGCTCAACAAAACAATAATAATCCGCCCGGGCATGAGCTGTTGGCCATATTGGTGTTTTCCCTTATCCTGCCATGAAATAATGATTCGTTTACTTTTCCTTCTTAACGCCCTCGTGCCGGTTGGCGCATCAGCAGCGCGGCAACCGAACATTGTGGTTGTCATTGCCGACGACATGGGCTTCTCGGACATCGGCTGCTATGGTGGTGAAATTCCCACCCCGAACATCGATGCATTGGCAAAAGGCGGACTGCGTTTCACCAACTACTACGTGAACAACATGTGCCTGGTCACCCGCGCCAGCCTGATGACCGGCAATTACCCGAAAACCGCCAAGCCCGGTGCCACCCTCAGTCGACAGTGCGTCACCCTCCCGGAACTGTTGCGCACATCCGGCTACACCACCCTGATGGCCGGCAAGTGGCACCTTGGGCATCATGCCCGCGCTGGCGCGGGATCACCAACCGACCGCGGCTTCGACCACTGGTATGGTATCCCAGGTGGGGCTGCAAGCTTCTACGATCCGGACCTGTTGACCCGCGACGGCAGGGACATCTCGCATGAAGCGCGCAATGATCCCGGTTATTACTTCACCGATGCACTGAGCAGTGAAGCTGCAGGCATGGTGAGCAGGGCACTCGACGAGGAGCCAGAACGCCCGTTCTTTCTCTACCTCGCCTATACGGCCGCACACTGGCCCCTGCACGCCCGTGAGAGCGACATCGCAAAGCACAAAGGGACTTTTGCACAGGGATGGGACACGCTGCGCAAAGCGCGTCTCGACAAGATGAAACAACTTGGTGTAATCAAACCTGACTGCAAAATTTCCGCGCGCCATCCGAAGATACCC
>CAWVVE010000205.1:0-4997 GCA_963933075.1 uncultured Verrucomicrobiaceae bacterium
GTCCGCTTGGGGAAATGAGTTAGAGCTCCTTTTCGTTGGCACTCCTGAGTCGTTGTGCCATGCCGGCAGCCAATGCGCACGTTAATTCAAGTGCCTGTGCCGGATGTGCCTTGCACAGGGCATTGTAGTTATCCTTGCTTATTTTGAGCAGGATGGCGTTTTTCATTGCCTTGACCGTGGCGCTGACATGGGCAGTCGGGTCGAAAAAGGAAATCTCGGCGATGAATTCACCGGCTTCAATTCGGCCGAGGAGTCTCTGCGGGTTTTGTTGATTGGCATGGCTTACCGCATGGAATAAGCCTGAGATTGTGAAGTAAACAGATCCTGATTCCTGCCCCTGCTCGAGGATGATGGTGTCTGCCTCATATTTAATGATCTCTGAAAAATTTTCGCTTGCCAGCAGAGCCCTGGTTTCCGTGTGGACGCCGGATGATTCGGCAAGGAGCCCACAGTTGAGTAGTTCAGTGATTTCAGACATGTAACGCAAAATGGGTTGCAATCGTTATGTATTCAAGGTGTAAAAGAAAGGGGCAAAAGTGATCAAGCCATGCAAAACGGATATTATTTTTGAACTTGCAATTGTAGTAAATCTCGCTAAGTCTTTTCGCCCTTATGGCCAAGAAATCCTGGATTGAGCGTAACAAGAAGAAGCGTAGTGTCGTTGAGAAATACGCGAAGAAGCGTGCTGAATTGAAGGAAAAAGGCGATTTTATCGGTCTTTCTATGCTTCCGCGCAACGCGAGTCCCTGCCGTGTTGTTAACCGCTGTGAGGTTACGGGACGGCGTCATGGCTTCCTGCGTCGGTTTAAGATGTCCAGAATTACCTTTCGTGAATTTGCTTCAAAAGGACACATTCCGGGGGTTACCAAGTCGAGTTGGTAACAAAGCAATAATATCAGTGGGAACGAACTTCTTTACTTTGCCCTTAGTCTCCCATGGAGACCGTTAAATAACGGGTAAAGTATACTAAGGTAGCAACGGCGGATTTTTAAACGCCAGAAAATGCCGCTCTACGAATACATAGCGGAAAGCCCTGAGGAGGGTTGCAGAATTTGCTCCAAGGGTTTTGAATTGCGTCGTCCCGTGGATAGGGTGCCTCTTCAGGAGTGTCCTCTTTGCGGGGTGGTAGTGCGTAAGCTGGTTTCGAATGTGAGCAGTCCCAAGCTTTCCAAGCCGCTATCAGTATCCAGTGCCAAGTCGGCCGGGTTTACCGTTCTGGAAAAGCGTGATGAAGGAACTTACGAAAAGCTTTAGTTGCAGGTGATCCCAAACGCCACAGTCCTAGTGCTCGCTGAAGGGGCGGTCTCGGTTGAGTTCCCGTCTCCGGGAACGGTTGTCGTGGAGCTCATCATCATCTTCCTTTTCGTGATCCTGAACGGTTTTTTTGTAGCCGCTGAGTTTGCTCTGGTGAAGGTGAGGGAGAGCCAGCTTGACGAGAAAATAGCCGGCGGAAGCGGAGCTGCGATAGCCGGCAAGCGCATGCTTCGTCATTTAAACGCATACCTGTCAGCGTGTCAGTTCGGGATAACCGTAGCCAGCCTCATACTTGGAGCGCTCGGAGAGAAATGGCTCGCTGGAATGATTGAACCACTGTTCAGCACCTTTGACTGGGAGCTTTCCGCTGCATGGATACACGGCATCTCCTGGACGATAGCCATCCTTGCGTTGACTTTCCTGCATATTACCCTTGGAGAGCAGGTCCCAAAAACGTTGGCAATCCGTAGACCCCTGGGAACGACACTTTTTTCGACTATCCCATTAAACCTGTTCTTCAAGGTTTTCGGTTTACCGATCAGGTTTTTGAACCTTGCATCCAACTGGATGCTGAAGCTTATTTTCCGGGTAGACCCGGTTAATGAGAATGAAATCATTCACACCTCCGACGAGCTTGCCCTGCTGGTGGAGGAAAGTGAGAAGGTCTCTGAAGTCACGGAAACTGAGCGTGATATCCTGATTAATGCCCTGGCACTTAATGACCACGTAGTGAGGGATATTATGACGCCGCGCAGCGATGTGGTCTGCCTTGATGTAAATGATGACTTTGAAAAGAATGTCGCCAAGGCTATCACCTCACAACATACCCGTTTTCCACTTATAGACGGGCATCTCGACGAATCGCAAGGGTTGGTTCATGTCAAGGATATGCTTCGCCTTACCAGGGAGGATAATCCTAATGTGATGAGCATCAGGCGGGAACTGCTGGAAGTTCCCGAGATGCAGGTAATTGATGAGTTGCTCGGTAATCTGAAGAGTCAGCGTTCGCACCTTGCTCTGGCGGTTGATGAGTTCGGGAATTCGGTTGGTATTGTTACCATGGAAGATATTATCGAGGAACTGGTGGGGGAGATACGGGACGAGTTTGATGAAGAGGAACAGCCGGAGTTCAAGAGGATCGATGATAGGAATTTTATTATTGAAGGGATGATGTCACCGCGTGAGTTGCCTCACTATACCGAGTTGGAGATTAAGGATGCCGAGGCAAGTACCATGGGTGGCTACGTGACACATTTACTTGGGCATCTTCCCGGGCAAGGAGAGAAAGTGCGCATCGAGAATTATGAAGTCACTGTTACTGAATCGGACGGCAGGCGGATCATTGAGATGAAATTCGAGAAGAGAGAGAGTGAGGAGGAGTTTCCCCCGGAGCTAAGGCGTGCGGTCGAGGAGTCACCGGAGGGTGAGGTTTCCTGAGCCTTGGGGGTGGCCGTTAAGAGAGGAGTGAATGTTTCCCCGGTGTGCATTGTAATAACATTAAAGCGGCAATGCCGTTAACTTGCCGCAATGGAACTTGCCAATGAGGTATTACTAGACTTGAGGGGTAGGCGGTTGGGCGCTTTGTGGCGGGTGCGGGCAGTGGTTGGATTATCTGCCGGTGTGTTTGTAGCGACGCTGCTGGCAGGTTTTTCGGTCAGGGTGACCGCTGAGCTGGCGCCTTGGTGGGGATTGGCAATGCTCTTTGCAGTCATTGCCTGGGGAACTGTTGTTATTGCCTGGCAGGGTGCTGTTTACTTGTTGCCAAAGACGATGCGGCTTGATGGCTGGCTGCCTTCCTGTGTCAGGTTTCTGGCGATCTCCGTGATATCGTTGCTGATGGTGGCCGTTACAGGGATAATTGTTAAACTTCCGCTAGCCGGACTTGTTATTGCCTTTGTGCCGTTTGTAATTCCTGTTGCGCTTTTCTGGGTGATCGGTCGCGACATGGGAGTAAAGAGCTGCCTGTGTGCGGGCGTGCTTTTACTTGCTATTTGCGCAAGGCTCTTCACCCTTCCCTCAGCAGCGTTTCCGGGCGAATATCCCTTGGCTGGAACCCGGGATGATGATGTGAGGATGATGTCCTGGAACCTTGGGGGAGGAGGTCCCTTTTTCCCGGGCAGTAACGATGATGACATTGATGCCATTGCTGAAATTGCCAGCAAGCATGGGGTGCACATCCTTTGTCTGCAAGAGGTGTCTTCCATGCCGTTCCTGCAGAAATTACTTGTAGCGCTTGGGGATAACTGGAAGGGGGGGGCGTCGTCGGGGGGGGACAAATCCACGGCTGTTCTAAGCCGGATTGGAGGCGAGGTGAAATCTCCTTTCAATGGCATGGATTATGGCGGTCCGACGGTGTTGAGGATAAGGAGTCACAAGGGAACGCTTCAGTTTGTCAGTTGCCATGGAAGTCCGGGGCGAAAGTCCCGGCAACGGCGCAAGATGGTCGATTGGGTTCTCAATGAGTTCAGGGACGCGAAGAGCAAGACCATCATTGCCGGTGATTTTAATATTGATACCAGTCGGGGATGGACTTTTCTCGCGCCGTTGTTAAGTGACTCACTTTCCTTTGACCTGGCAACTTGGCGTGCATTGAGTATAATGGGAGAGGATCCGGGATTTGGAGCTGAGGCCACTTCCGCAATGGGGCGGCGTAGCGACTGGGTGGTGGTTGACTCGAAGATGCCCATTACCGGCTATCGAGTGCTGCAATCCGTAGCGGTGGGGCGCATGGATCATTTCCCGGTGCTGCTTCGTGTGGGGTTGGGGAAGGCGGGACGCGGCAGCGCTGCTGATTGAGTGAGAATTTGTCGATAATTGAAAAAATTCAATCCCTGAGTGTCTCAGGAATCTGGAAGCCTTATGACAATTAAAGCAACGACTTGCCGGTTGTCGTTCCCCCGTGGTTGATGTCTTCAGCAACTGCCTTTATTGCCATGGAGAGCGAGTCCCATTGATCTCGATCGGTGTTAGCGCCTGAACTAATCCGTAATGCCCGGTTGATCTCCACGGGGCTTAATCCCATGGAACTGAGGACATGGGAACCATCAGCGCTTCCTGAACTGCAGGCGGAGCCTGTTGATACGGCGAAACCACGTCGACCAAGGCGGGTGAGCCATTTCAGGTTTCTTCCGCTTGGCATGATCAGCATCGAGGTATTCGGCAGGCGGGTGGAATTTTGTGCGACGACTGAGGCTCCTGGCAGGTTGGAGAGAATAGTTGATTCAAAGTGATCACGCGCTTGTGCCTGTTCTTCCCAGAGGCTCAGATTGTGAGTGGCTTCCTCAAGGGAACTAACCATTGCAGCAATACCGGGAAGGTTTTCTGTTCCAGCTCGCCTTCCCTGTTCCTGTGGACCGCCGTTCTGCATCTGGAGCTGTCGGGCCCGCTTGCCGGTCCTGAGAAACCCGGTTCCCTTTGGTGCGCCGAATTTATGTGCGCTGCCAACGACGATATCACCCAGCAAGATGATCTCCTTGGCGGGATGCTTGCCAAACCACTGCACCGCATCACAGTGGAAGAGAACGTTGTATTTTCGACATAGGGATGACACCTCTGGACACGGCTGGATTACCCCGGTCTCGTTATTTGCTGCCATGATGGAAACAATGCAGATATTCCCTTTGGCAAGAATTTCTTCCAGATCGGGCAGTGAGACTGTTCCGTCAGGGCTTACCGGCACTTTAAGAACGCGGTTACTGAAGTGCCGGTTGGCAGGTGCCTCCACGGAGGGATGTTCAATTGAG
>CAWVVE010000206.1:0-4957 GCA_963933075.1 uncultured Verrucomicrobiaceae bacterium
ACGGTGTTGTTCCATGGTTTGCGCAGCGTTTTGCGCCAGTAATATTCAAAGTTTGCGCGGTATTCACTTTGCAGGTAACGCTCAAGATCGGCAGTTCCGGATCCGGGTGTGCGCCAGTCAATGTGAACGGTCTGGTTGCGTGTGAGTTGCATGTGCCTTGCGAAGGCAAGGCTAAATTCATTGCGAACGGTTTCATTGTGGGGGGTGATGATTGAGATAGTGACGTCAGCATTGTTTGCGGTGATTCCGCTTCTTGGTTTTAGAAGGAAAGGGGCACTCAAGGTGAGTATGAGTGCAAGCCCTAGCGCGATCATTTTGGCGGGCATTATGCTGAGTCGTTAATGACGACCACATCATCACGATTGGCTGAAGCGTGAAACTGAATCTCTCCGGGTTGGTGGAGGATGGACGGGTTGAGTTCCGCGACATGCAGCAGTGTCCCTCCTTCCGAATTGATGCCATATTGGGCAATCTCTCCGAGGTAGGTCAGGGAAGCCAGTTTCCCTGTGATGGCATTCATGGGGGGTATGGTTTCTGACAAGATAAAAGCTTCCGGTCGAATTGACAGGGTGACTGGATCTCCCGCTGCAGCAACCCATTTGGGGTCTGCCTTGCGGCCAATAAACAGGCCGTGCGGGGTTGTCACCTCGACGTGCCCTTCGACTGTGCCTGCATTCACAGTTCCGGCGATAAAGTTGGTTTCCCCGATGAATCCGGCCACTGACGCGCTCCTTGGCGAGCAGTAAATTCCCTGGGGAGTTCCGACTTGGGCCACTGTGCCGTTGTCGAGGACTGCAATCCTATCAGCAATTGAAAGGGCTTCTTTCTGGTCGTGAGTGACATAGATTGCAGTGAGGCCGCACTCTTTGCAGATGCGCCTGATTTCGCTGCGCATTTCAAGGCGCAGCTTGGCATCAAGATTTGACAGGGGTTCATCGAGAAGCAGGCATCGTGGCCGAACAATAAGTGCCCGTGCAAGAGCTACGCGTTGCTGTTGCCCTCCTGAAAGTTCGTTAATCTTTCGCTCGGAGTATTCGCCCATTTTTACCGTGTGTAGTGCCTCGGAAACGTGGGTTTTTATTTCTCCTTTCGGCAGGCGTTTCTCCTCGAGGCCAAAGGCAACGTTTTTTGCAACTGTCATGTGTGGCCAGAGCGCGTAGCTTTGGAACATCATCGCGGTATTGCGCTTGTGCGGAGGCGTAGTGGTAACGTCTTCATTGCCAAAAAGGATTTTCCCCTTGTCCGGGGAATAGAAGCCGGCGATATGCCGTAACAGTGTTGTCTTCCCGCAGCCGCTGGAGCCGAGCAGGAAGAAAAGTTCGCCGGCTTCGATGTGGAGGGAAATATTGTCGAGCGCAAGAGTCTTGCCGAAGCTCTTGCTGACGTTATCTATAGTGATTGAGACCATTTGACTAAGGATTCGAACCTGCTGATTAGCAGTTTTCCGCCATCAGGGCTCATTGGGCAATGATGCTTTGCCCTGATATTGGAAAATATAACGGCTACACCCACGTTGCAGGCCGTAAAGCGGCTCCAGAGCTTTGAAAAACTCAGGATTGTCAAGCACAGCCATGAGATTAGGCCATTCCAGGCGGGCAATAGAGGGTTGTCCGATGTTGACGTGAAGGGGCTTTGCGGTTTTGTCGGCTATTTGCATCAGGGCATGTAATTTTTTGGGCGGATCAGGAGTGTATTTTCTCTTGATGATGTAGCTGGTGGGGTCATATCCGGGAGTGATCATGCAGAACTGGGCCGTGATGGCATTGTCAACATCAGGATGAAGAGGATTGAGAACATCCCGGGTCATCCTGACGGATTCCAGTAGCGGTTCCACTGAATGGTCGCGTTGCAGTGTTCGCTGTGCCCCGGTATGGATGGTGTATGGGATCAGTAAAGTCGCGAGCAGGATAAGACCGGCTTGAGTTCGTAGCCTGATGAATTGAATCCTTGATGGCAGGTATTCGAGGCCGATTGCCGCCAGGCAAATGGCAAAGGGTAACTGGATTATCGAATACCAATGATAGAGAAGAACGTTGCCGATAAGGGAATGCGACAACATCAGCAGATAGGGGATGCAAAGGGCGATCAACATCCAGCGGTATCTCGCGTTAAAGAGTCTCCAGGCTCCAAGGAGAATAAATCCGTAGAACCCTGCAAGAATTGCCAGTGAAAATACCGGTGTTTCTGCAAGGTAGAGACAGTTGGGGTTGTCGGCTTCCCACGGTTTCCAGGGCATCCCTGTGGCAAGGTAGCAGAGGTTATCCCGAAGCCAGTCCATGCTAAGTTCGCCCTGAGCCCTGGCGCGTTCAAAGTATGCCTGCAATTGAGGCAGGTTTGGTGCCATCAGGATGATCGCGGGGATGGCGGCTAAGGTGCAGGAGGAAAACCATCGTGAGGTAAGAATCACCTTGTCACTCTGCGCCAAATCCTTGTGGGCGATCCAAATGTAGGTCAACGCCGCAATGCTGATTGCAGCAAGGAGATATATTGTTCCAGGGTAGGCGTAGAAGAGCAGGAATTGCAAGGCGCCAAATGCGCCCCAGTATCGCCAGCGTCCACGCCGAAGAGCCTTAATGAGGAAGGCGAAAGTCAGTGGAGCAAGGCACAGGGCGATGGCGTAGCCGCGAGCTTCACAGGCATGACGCAGATACCATGGGTGACAGACGAGGAGGAACATGGCTCCAATTGCCGCTCTTCGGTAACCGATGACGGCCAGCAGATAACCAAGGGAGATTACAGATCCCAAGCCGAATAAGAATGCCGGCATTCGCAGCAGGCTTTCCTTAAAGTGGAGTTGGGTGGGATCTCCTTCATCTTTGTAGCCAAGGTGTGCGATACGGGCAAGGATACTGTAGAGGACATGGTTGTTCGGGTTTTTATAGTAAAAAAGGGTGTCGGTCCATTTCGCCTTACGGAATCCCAGTTCGTCTTCGGAATTACGTTCCCATTGACCAATGATTGCACGCCTTGCCGTGTAATCCTCATCGCCCCACAGGCTGTTATCGAGGCGGGGGAACATCTGGGAGGCTGCAATGGCGATTGCGATTGCGGCTAATATAAGAAATGCCGGTGAGGAATTCCTGCCAAGCCCTGCCCGCAGCCTCGAGAAGTCCGGGCTTAGCCTTCTAAGGCCCAGTCGCCCGATAGGCACAAGGATCGGCAGAATAACCAGAGCGAGTAATGATCCATACCAGAGACCCGTGACCGCATAGTGCTCGGGCTTGACCGTTTTACCTGCTAGTTGACGTGCCGCGACGCCTTTTTTCCAGGGGAGTTCGGCATTCAGCAGGAAAAGGATAATGAGAACCGATATTGATAGCAGGAGGCCATAGAAGACGAGATTGCGGCGTGGGGAGCAGCGGATCTTGTTGAGAAAGCGCACGCCAAGTTACACGAGTTCGTGTTGACCGGTTGCTGCGGAGTGATCGTCAAGCAGTTGACGGTAATGGCCGGTGGTAAATTGCCACATCATGCGCAGCACTTGCAGCCCATAGGGAATGGCGTTTAGGCTGGATGTCGTTTCGTCGTAGCGAGTCGGGATAGGAATCTCGACAATTGGGATTCTGCAGAGATGAGCCATGATCATCATCTCAGCATCAAAGTTGTAGTTATTTTGCAGGTTCTGGTAGGGGACCAGTTCAAGTAGACGACGAGAGAATACCATGTAGCCGCTGTGAAATTCCGCAACGCTGGTGCCAATGACAATATTTTCCATGGTCGTCAGGATTTTATTTGGCAGATAGCGGGAGAACAACGGCATGCCGCCTGTCCTTGCGTTACCATCTTTCATTCTTGACCCCTGAACAATCTCAGTCTCAAGGCTCTCGATCGGTTCACAGATGCTTAGCGCCATCTCGGGCGCATATTGGCCATCCGCGTGCACCACGGGGAAAATATCAAAACCCGATTCGTAGCCTTTTTTCAGGCCGCTCTTGAGGGCTCCTCCGTAGCCGCGATTTTGCTGGTGGTGGATTACTTCAATGAAGGGATATGTTCTGGCCAGGTCATTGGCGATTTCACCGGTCCTGTCCGGGCAGCAATCATTGACGATGATGACCTTGTTTCCCTGGTCTGCCAGTTCGCCAGGAAGGCGTTCAATTACTTGCGGGAGGGTTTCCGCTGCCTTGTAAGCTGGGATTATGATGGCCTTGCGCATTGTGACTATGTGGATATAGCAGTGCTTCGGCACCTTATCAAACGCCACTGCCAGCAGGGAATTGGCTTGTCAGAGCAGGTTGCTGGCATTAAAGTGTTTTAAGTGCGCACTCGAATTGGAAATTCCCCGATTTTTATTATCGCTGCCTGATCAGGCAGGTGCGATTTGCTTGGCATGGACTTGACCCTGTCTGCCCACAGTAATCTTCCCGAACTCCGGGATCATGCTATATCAAACATAACATCTCCAACATGTCACTTCCTCAATCTGTAACTATTTACGACACAACTTTGCGTGATGGAACCCAGGGGCTTGGCCTTTCATTCAGTTCGCTGGATAAAATTCGTGTTGCTGAGAAGCTCGATGACTTCGGGGTGAATTATATTGAAGGGGGATGGCCGGGGTCCAATCCCAAGGACGTTGATTTCTTTGCCGAGGCCGCAAAGCGTGAATGGAAGAACGCAAAGATTGCAGCTTTCGGCAGCACCAGAAGGGCGGACAAGAGTGTTGAGGAAGATTCGCAGGTTCGCACTCTCCTGGAGGCTGAGACTCCGGTGATTACCTTTTTTGGGAAGAGTTGGAAGTTGCATGTCACCGAGGTGTTGCGAACCACTCCGGAGGAAAACCGGGCAATGATCCATGATACTGCACGCTATCTAAAGGCTCGCGGGCGTGAAGTTATCTATGATGCCGAGCATTTTTTTGACGGTTACAAGGATGATCCCGATCATGCGATGTCTACTTTGCTTGCCGCACAGGATGGCGGGGCGCAAATAGTTGTCTTGTGCGACACCAACGGCG
>CAWVVE010000207.1:0-4952 GCA_963933075.1 uncultured Verrucomicrobiaceae bacterium
GTTGCCGGAGCCTCTTCCGTTGCCGGAGCCTCTTCCGTTGCCGGAGCCTCTTCCGTTGCCGGAGCCTCTTCCGTTGCCGGAGCCTCTTCCGTTGCCGGAGCCTCTTCCGTTGCCGGAGCCTCTTCCGCGTTCGCTATGTCCTCGACCTCATCGGTCTCGGGTGCATCTGATTTTTCTTCGCTGCTCATGTGTATTAACTAAAATTGAAGTCCGGCTTCACGCGCAGCATCCGCCAACGCTTTCACTTTCTGGCTGTAAAGGAATCCACCCCGGTCAAAGACCACTTTCTCAATACCCGCCGATTTCGCACGATCAGCGATCAGCTTGCCCACCTTCGCGGCACTATCTGAATTTGCCCCGTTAGATAACCCGCCTTTTTTGTCCTTGGTTGATGCCGAGGCAATGGTATTTCCCTCAACATCATTAATCAGTTGTGCGTATACATTCTTGTTGGAAAAATGAACCGCCAAACGCGGACGGTCACTTGTACCGGAAATCTTCTTTCGTATACGGTAATGTACACGGTTCCGATTCTTCTTACGATTGATCTGTGCCATGGTTCTCGAGTAAAAAAGGATATATTGTCTAAAATAAATTACTGCACGCTCTTGCCGGCCTTGCGCCTTACATGTTCGTCAGCGTACCGCACGCCTTTACCCTTATAGGGCTCAGGAGGGTAATAAGCTCTTATTTCAGCAGCAAACTGCCCTACCGCGTGCTTGTCGATACCCTCAACGGTAATTTGTGTATTCTCTGCAACAGTAACTTTAATTCCCTCAGGAATGGGATGCTTCAGCGGGTGAGAAAAACCCAGAGACAGATCCAACTTCTTACCTTCAACTTTCGCACGAAAGCCGACCCCGTGAATCTCCAGTTTGCGCAGGAAGCCTTCACTTACCCCCTCCACCATGTTTGCCACGAGGCTGCGACTTGTGCCGTGCAAGGCCTTTTGCTTCCGTGATTCATCAGACCTGGTGATAAAAACATCGCCCTCCTCCTGCTTGAGCGCAATTCCCTCAGGAAGTGTCCACTCCAGTTTTCCCTTTGGCCCCTCCACGGCTAACTCGCCACGGTCAGTAACCGAAACAGCTACCTTCTCCGGTAAGGATATTCTTTGATTTCCGATACGTGACATATTCTCGTTTGATTTAAAGCCAGCTTTACCAGACTGAGGCTATCAGTTCTCCACCGATCTTCTCCTTCTTTGCTTTATGACCTGCCATGAGGCCTCTAGAAGTTGATATAATAGTCATTCCCAATCCTCCTAACACCTTGGGAATATCATCCACGCCTACATACCTTCGCCGTCCCGGTTTACTCTCCCTCTTAAGATCTGTAAGCGCCGGTATCCCGTCAACATACTTCACCTTGACCTTCAGTTGTGGGAACGCTCCGCTGGTATCAACTTCATAAGCCCAGATAAATCCTTCTTCCTTCAATATCCTGGCAACTTCAGCCTTGATCTTGGAAAAAGGAGCAACAAATTCCTCCTTGTCTGCCCGGCAGGCATTTTTGAGACGAATCAGAAAATCAGAGATTGGATCACTTAGGACAGCCATCGCGTTATTACTTTAAAGGTTCTTGTGTATCTTAAATTAGAAGTCATGCAGCGGCCTTCTTTTCCATTCCGCGGAAAGGCATACCCATTAAATGAAGCAATTGTTTTGCCTCCTCGTCTGTGTTGGCGGTCGTGACCACGCAAACATCAAAGCCCAGCGCCCGGCGAACCTTATCCAGTTCAATTTCCGGGAATATTGTATGATCCACAATACCCAGCGTGTAATTGCCACGACCATCAAAAGCTTTAGCTGAAACGCCGCGAAAATCACGAATCCTGGGAATAGCGGTGGCAATGAGACGGTGCAGGAAATCATACATCGTGTGTCCGCGCAGTGTAACCTTGGCCCCAACCACTTCACCGGCACGCAACTTGAAGTTTGAAATACTGTTCTTAGCCACCGTCGCAATCCCACGCTGTCCAGTAATCAGCGCCATCTCCTCGAGAGCATCCTGGACGGCTTGTTTACGCTCTGATTCAGCCCTGCCAACACCACAATTAATGACAAGCTTTTCAATAAGCGGCACTTGATGGATATTCTTATATCCAAACTTTTCCCGGAGAGCTGGGACTACGTTCTCTCTGTATGTTTTAAGTAATGAAGGCGTCATGGAATCTTTTGGCCTGTTTTTCTTTTCAATCACCGGCACTTATTTTGCCGACGGATTGGAAGCAAGTTTAACGTTCGATATATGAATGGGGCCTTCTCGCTCAATAATTCCCCCATCCGGGCGATCCTGGGTGCGTTTAGCATGTTTTTTTATCATGCGAAGACCTTCCACAAGCACCTGGTTCTTCTCAGGAAAAACCTGAAGGATATTGCCGGTCTTGCCCTTCTCTACTCCGGAAATCACCACAACGGCATCACCTTTCCGGACATGTGTTTTGACTCTGCTCATAATACCTCAGGGGCAAGGGATACAATCTTCATGAAATTCTTTTCCCGTAGTTCACGGGCCACCGGTCCAAATATGCGTGTGCCACGCGGGTTCTTGTCCTTGTCAATAATAACCACAGCATTCTTATCAAATCGCAGGACCGACCCATCATCACGACGGATGGGGGCAGCTGTCCTAACCACAACCGCCTGTATAACCTCACCCTTTTTAACGCTGGCAGTCGGAGTTGCCTCGCGAACATGGGCTGTAATCACATCACCTACACCGGCGCTCCTTGACCGTTTGCCCAACACGCCAATCATCTTGGCCATACGCGCGCCGGTATTGTCAGCAATCTGAACTTTGGATTCCATCTGAATCATATCAATAAAAATTTAAGAGTTTTTAAATAACGTGAATATCACGACGCACCTTGCTAGTGATTTAGAACTTCAATAAGCCGCCAGCGCTTGTTCTTGCTCATCGGCTTGATCTCGACCACGCGAACCTTGTCTCCTGTCTTGGCTGCACCCTTCTCGTCATGGGCATACAACTTTGTTGTCCGCTTGATTATCTTGCGGAACTTAGGATGCGGAACACGTCGCACAACCGTCACAATGATGGTTGAATCCATCTTGTCAGACACCACGATACCGACACGTTCCTTGCGAACAGGACGTTTAATTTCTTGAGTTTTTGCTTCTTCGCTCATCTGTAAATTTCTTTAATCTTTTTGGCTGCAAATTCTCACCTAGCCCGCTTCGGTGACCGTGGCTACATCCTCAAGGCGGCGACTGGATAGGACAGTCTCAATCCTGGCAATGGTTCTTCTCACCGCCTGGATGCGCGCGGGGTTCTCCAGTTGGCCACTCTGTTGCTGAACGCGCAGGTTTATCATCTCGTGCTTGAGGTCACGGCGCTGAGTTCCCAATTCCTCAACCGTCATCTCTTTTAGTTCCTTGATGTTCATCATCGTCTCTTAATGAATATTCAAATTATATATCAATGTGATTAGCGTTTAATAAAACGACAACGAATCCCCAATTTATTGGCAGCTCTCCGGAGAGACTCACGCGCAAGTGTCTCCGTCGTACCTCCGACCTCAAAAAGCATCAACCCTGGACGCACCACAGCAACCCAGTGCTCTGGTGCACCCTTGCCTTTACCCATACGGGTTTCAGGAGGGCGTGAAGTCGTGGGCTTATGCGGAAAAATCCTGATCCATACTTTACCTTTACGCTTCAGGTAGCGGTTAATCGTTACCCTGCACGCTTCAATCTGATTGTTCTTTACCCAGCCTCGCTCCAATGTCTGGAGGCCGTAATCGCCGAAGTTCAAACGCGTTCCACGATTGGCGTTGCCGGCACGATTACCGCGCTGGCTCTTGCGATACTTAACCTTTCTTGGCATCAGTGGCATATCTCAGTATCCTTTCTTGATCGTTAAAATTTGTTATTGTTGGCGGTCAGCAAGCCACTATTATCTGGCAGGAGCAGGTCTCTTGCTCTGAGGCCTCTTGCTCTGAGGTCTCTTGCTTTGAGGTCGACGGCGGGGACCTCCACCTGTTTCCTGCTTCGGCTTGTCGGCTTCCTCTTTCTTGTTGATCCAGCATTTCACGCCAATTATTCCATAAGTCGTGCGCGCCTCGGCAAAACCATAGTCAATCGGCACCCGCAGGGTCTGCAGGGGAACCTTTCCTTTCTTATACCACTCAGCCCGGGCAATATCCGCGCCGCCAAGACGTCCAGCACACCGGATGCGCACACCATCAGCACCAAAATCCATTGTCGTTTGCAGTGAACGCTTCATGGCCCTGCGGAAAGCAATCCGTCTCTCCAGCTGGACCGCAACGCTTTCAGCAACAAGTTGAGCGTCCAACTCAGGTTGCTTGATCTCACAGATGTCAACCTTGACATCACGCTCGGAGCACATCTTGGAAACAACATCCCCCATTTTCTCAATCTCTGAACCCTTGCGCCCGATGACCAATCCTGGTCGGGCGGTAAAAAGTGTGACGCGAACACTGTTCCAGGCGCGTTCAATGACAATCTTCGAGACCGCCGCTGTATGAAGTTTCTTCTTCAGGTAGGTACGCACCCTGATGTCCTCATGGAGAAAATGCGTGAACTCCTGTTTCGTAGCATACCACTTTGAACGCCAGTCCTTCTGGACGGCGAGGCGGAAACTAATCGGATTTACTTTTCGTCCCATAATTAATAAATGCGTGCAGTGCTGAATGTTTAACTCCCGGATTATGCCTTCTCGGCCTCTTCTCCACTGTCAGCAGGCTTGCCATATCCTTGCTTGGAAGCGGATTTCTTCTTCAATTCCTGTTCTTTCCTAGTGGTAACAGGCTCATCGGTTAACACGATGCTGATGTGACTGGTACGCTTGCGAATCGGTCCGGCGGATCCCCTCGCCCGCGGTTTAAAGCGTTTCAACGTAGGGCCAAATGGCGTTGGACGCCACCGCGCCGTAGTCGTGGACTTCGTTGGCCACCACCACAGCGTCAGGGG
>CAWVVE010000208.1:0-4952 GCA_963933075.1 uncultured Verrucomicrobiaceae bacterium
TCGCGCGCAATGCGTTTCTGGTTGATCTTGGCCTCCTGGATACGCTGCACGCAGTAAGTGCATTTTTCCATCACTCCACGCATGCGCACAGTGACGTTTGGATTTTTCTGCAGTTGCAGGCTCGGCGCCACACCGGTTTTATCCTTGTCACTGAGCGGTCCCCGGTAAAACTGATCAAGGGGCCGCTTGTTATAGTCAAAGAAGTTGAAGCGACGTGCCTTATACGGACAGTTATTGGCACAATAACGGGTGCCTATACAGCGGTTGTAGGCCATTGCATTGAGTCCCTCCTCGGTGTGTACCGTGGCATTGACGGGGCACACCGTCTCACATGGCGCCGCTTCACACTGTGTGCAGGCCACAGGCTGCGGCATCAACTGCGGATTCTCAAGGTCCTCATCCTTAATATTCCAATGCCCATGGTCATCCTGCTTCATATCCGGGGCAAAATAACGATCCATGCGGATCCAGTGCATCTCCCGGCCTATGATGACCTGATCCTTGCCGACAATGGGGATGTTGTTTTCCGACTGACAGGCAATCGTGCAGGCGTTGCAGCCATTACACAGGTTAAGGTCAATAGCCATTGCCCACTGCTGGCTATCATTGCCCTCCGGTGTCAAATTCTGACCCTTGTATATGCTGTGGTTCGGCGGAATATGCGCGTCCATGCCGCGCTTCTGGAATGCTGAAGCATGCTCAGGATGAGCCGGATCGTAATGCGCAACCTCGTGCTCCAGTTCCTTTATTGTGCCATCCCGGTAAAGGGCACGCCCTTCCATCATGAAATGCTCCTGGGTCACGGCAATAGGGTAGGTTTTTGTCCTGTAACCCGCACGCAACTCAACCTCTTCAGTCACCAGTTCAACCTCGATGTCCTCGGCAAGCAAAGGAGTGGCCGAAGTGCGTAATGCAAAAGCATTAAACCCGGTGACATCACCTGTTTCCTGACCTGACGACTGTGGCGTGCCCGCAATTGAACCCGCATTCACCTGGCCGTAACCCATGGAGATGCTGACACAATCCTTGGCATGCCCGGGAGCTGGAAGGATCGGGAAATAACTCTCAACTTCCCCGGCCTTGACCTTGAGCAAATACGCCTTGTCCTCGATCACTAGGTCCTCGTTTGACCAGTCCTTGCCGGCTTTCTTGGCAAGTTCCTTGATCGTCGCGTAACTAAGCAGTGCGGCATTGTCCCACACCAGGCTGGTAATGGGATCCGGCAGTTCCTGTAACCAGCCGTTGTTAATATAGCGTCCATCCCAGACCTTGTTGTCGGCAGTAAACACGAGTTCAACCCCGTCCTTGCCTGCCCGCAGTCCGTCAACCAATTGCTGTGCGGCCTCCCGGTCCATGTCCCCGCTAGCGGACCTGTATTCACTGTCCTTCAGGAAACCGTTGCGCAACACGGTATTCCAACGCACTTCACTGGAATTTCCTACAATATCGGTAAAGGTTTCCTTTACGGCGGTAAGACCCGCATCCTCCGTCGTCGCCGGCTCTTTATCAGAAAGGAAATCAGCCAGGAAAGCGATTTCTGAGACCCCATTGAACAACGGGGCAATCATGGGCTGGACGACAGAGTAGGTTCCATCTGCAGCACGCACATCACCCCAGCTTTCCAGGTAATGGGCGGCTGGAACATGCCAGTCGGCGGCATGGGCCGAGGCACAGAGATCACGCACCCCGAGGTGAATCTTCGTCTCCACTTTTTCGAGCAACCCGGCAAATCCAAGGTCAGCCGGCGCACTGTAAACAGGATCACTTTCAGCGCTGATCACCAGCGTTGAGACTTCACCGCCTGAAATCGCCGCTGCAAGCTCAGCAATCTTTCCTGATTTTTGCAAATCAGTCGCGACCACCTCCACAGGCTTATCCTTACCGACGTTGCCCAGAGCAACGTTCATTGCCATTACGAGGGCATGGATACCCGCATCAAGCCTGGGTCCGGCAACCACGAGTCCCTTGCCGCGGGCACTAAAGAGGTCCTTGGCTACACCTGCAATCCACGAACTGTTAAGGATTTCCTTGTTCCGTTTATCAGCGATAGCTTCCTTCGCAAGCGCCGAGGAGAGCGCAACAAGGCCTTTATCACCGGTCAACTCACCAACCTTGGCGGCAATGTTCGCGGTGACAAATGGCATGTCGCTGACCTTAACCGGATGGCGATGGTCGGCCATTCCTCCAGTAAGGGTATATTGATGCTCAAGAACATAGAGGCGATTCATGGAATCGGCATTTGCCCCACCCTCCACGTTGCGCCTCGCGGAAAAACTACAGGTCGCCTCATCGGCGATGTGATCAAGTCCCAGAAAATCACAGCCAATGGAAAGAATCCGGTCTGCTCCTTCAATCCTGTGGAGCAATTGTTTACGCGAACCGTAGAGATTCGCCGTGGCTGTTTCCACGCCATCGCGGTCAACCGCCTCATACTGGTAAAATTTCGCCTTGGGAAACTTCTCTAGAACCTTCAAGGCAAGCCGCTGTCGGGTTGGCGAGGTGCCGGCACCATGAAGAAAGGCCAATCCCTCTCCTGCAGAATCAGCAAGCTGCTTCTTCTTTTCGCTGAAAAATGACCTGAACTCATTGTGCGCCACCGGCTTGTTCGCTTTTTTGTAGGACCGCGAGCGCTCAGGATCATAGAGATCGAGAATGGAGGCTACGGCAAAATGATCTGTGCCCCCATTCGTGCTGGGATGCAGGGGGTTACCCTGCAGGTGGGTCGGCCTGCCCTCATGGATCTTGGCAACAATCGAGGTTGCGCCGGAGGCCCTGGGCATGGCCGTGGCATAATAGACTGCCTTCCCCGGGATCATCCACTCCACACTGCCGGCATAAGGCAATATCTTGCCGACCGGCCTGCGGCATGCAGCCATTCCAAGCCCCGCCAGGGCGGTCGAGGCGCCCATCAGGCGCATGAAGCGCCGCCTTGAAACAGAGTCATCCTCACCACTGCTCTCCAGTTCCGCTGCACCCCGTGGAAATTCACGCTCGAGGCGCTTTTTAAATTCAGCAGTACCGTGCCATTCCGCAAGACTACGAAACATCCGCTTACCGGTTGAGGAATCTTCAGGATGGTGCCAAACGCGTTTCATAGGAAATTAATAGTCTAAAAAAGTGATCTAGGGATTGTTGCTTCTACAAAATCAGCGATGGCAGCCCGAGCAATTATTCGGGGAGGGCGGATGAATCCTCCAGAGCTCCTTCAAGGCCAAGCCTATTTCCTTCTGGCTGAGCGGCTCATCATCCTTTCCGCTCTGCGGACTCGGTAACAGTTCATTGGCCTTGGCTTCAGATCCGGCTTTCCCGGCAAGATAATGGGCAAACTCATCACGGGATAGATCCTCCGGTTGCCACTTCAGGTTAAAAACCTCCTCAAGGGGCCGAAGATGCTTTTCGGGATTCTTGTGACAATCCAGACACCAGCTCATGCTGTGGGGCTCGGCATGATGCACGACACGCATTTCCCCGACATCCCCATGGCAACTCACACAACTCACCCCACGGTTCACGTGGGCAGAATGATCAAAATACACGTAATCCGGTGCCCGGTGCACACGCACCCACTCCACGGTCTTTCCGTCGTAACCCTCGTAATTTTTATCTGCGGCCTTGCGGATCGGCTCCAGCTTTGGACTGCCTGTCTTGACGTGTTGATGGCAATTCCAGCAGGTGGATGCAGCAGGCACATTGGCATGCCCTGCCTTCTCCACGAAGGAATGACAGTAACGGCAATCCATGCCGAGCTGGCCGACATGTAACTTATGGTCATAAGGCACCGGTTGATCCGGCTGATACCCCACCCGCGTGTATTTCGGTGTAAAGTAATAGCTTACTGCGGCACTTACTCCTAGCCCCATGATTCCAAGGGCTACCACCACCTGCAAAGGCAGGGTGTTTGTCCAGCGCGGAAAAATGTTAGCCATTCGGGGTTTTACTTAGCTTTCTATACTAGTTTGTGAAAAATTTCACAAGCGGAAATTCAAAAAATATACAGCTTTTTAAGGGGAAAATGGCTGAACTTGTCATCCATCGATGATGGCTTTACGCAAAAAACCATCCAAAGCTTCCTGTATTCACTTCCCTGAAAGCAGCCTGCTGCATTGCTCTGAACACACCCGACCACCTTCTTCCTCACAAGAAGAACAGAGAAAAATCCTGCTGTTACAAGGTTTCCAGGAGCAATTCACATAACGCTCACTCAGTTCGCCACAATTCCGGCAGGAAGCAATCACTGACGGATTTTCCGAATTCACTGCAACTCCTATCCGTGAATCAAACATGTAGCACTGCCCCTGAAAATCTCGACCCTGCACGTCGGGATCCTTGCCATAACTCACAATCCCGCCATCAAGCTGGGTGACATTCTTGAAACCCTCCCTCAAAAGAAAACCGGAAAGCTTCTCACAACGGATTCCCCCTGTGCAATAAGTCATTATCGGACGCTCCTTGGCATGGGAGAGGTTCTTGCGAATCCATTCAGGAAAATCACGGAAATTCTCAACATCCGGACAAACGGCATCCTTAAAGTGCCCCAGATCGGATTCATATTTATTTCTCCCGTCAAGCACCAGCGCACCTTCTTGTTTCATGGCCGCATAAAAATCCGCGGGAGCCAGCCGGCGACCGGTCGAGGCAATAGGATCAATGTCCTCCTCATTATCAAGCTGCAGCGTAACAATCTCAGGTCGAACCTTTACCGAAAGGTCCTTGAAGGTATGCCCATGGGCAGGATCAACCTTGAAAACCATTCCCGTGGTAAAGGAATCCGCCTGCATTTTCTCAATGTATTGGCCTGTTGCTGCACTTTCGCCGGAGACCGTGCCGTTAATGCCCTCCCCCGCAACGATGATCCGGCCGTGCAAGCCAAGGTCCTGGCAAAGTTCCCGTTGCCGGGAGGCAAAATCAGCCGGTTTATCAATTGGCCTGTAGAGATAATACAGGAGAACACG
>CAWVVE010000209.1:0-4922 GCA_963933075.1 uncultured Verrucomicrobiaceae bacterium
AAGAGGGCAAACGCGTGAAGGCAACAAACTGCCATGGCCACCCTGCCCCGCAGCGGGACATCAAGCGTAACGACAAATTTCAGGATCCGCCTGGTGCAGGAAACAGAAACCGCTATCCCTATCAGGGAAAGCCCCAAGGTAATGAGCAAATTGTAACCCAGGCTGCCATTGCCAAGTTTCCAGAAAAGATTAAAGGGCGTGGAAAGATACAGGGCCCCCGCCAGCCAACCGGTCACATGCATAGCCCGCCAGATCCACGAATCGCTGTTCTTGTGAAGAAAATTCATTGCCCCCCCGCTGCCTTGCAGCCCCATCGTAGTCGTCCCTAAGATGCACAAAATCAAGTCTTAGCCATCGAATAGAAGCTCCTAGCAGGAACCACACTGCGGTTTGCCGCGGTAGAAACATCCTGCATTGGATGGCTGCCGCTGGCAGTATTCAGGCTCAACCTTGGCACAGCACACGAATCCTTGGGTTCCCGATCCGAAAAAATGAATCAAAAGCCTGCCGCAGCGATGCCAAGGATTCCTTAATATTTCTTGACTGTTAATATTTCTAGAATTACTATATTTTTCACACGGAGAGTCCTATGAACTTAAGAAAACTTGTCATTACCTTCTTTGCCGCCCTGATCTGCACCGCGACTTTCTCCTGCAAAAACAAAGGAAAGGCAGATGATAGCGCTGCAGCCGCAAGTTATGGCAACAATTTTGGCCTTCCCGGAAATACCGCAGCCTATAACCGCTACGGCAGTGGCTCAAACATCGCCCTGCCAAGCCGACAGGCAGGCGCATCCTTCACCAACTCGAGCAAGGGAGAATTTCCCCCTGTCTACTTTCAATTCAACAGCTTTGAGGTCAGTCCCTCCGAGCAGGCCAAAATTCAGGAAATCGCATCCTACGCGCGCAGCCAGGGAAAAGAACTCATCCTTGCCGGTTTCACCGATAATGTCGGCACCGAGGAATATAACCGGGGGCTTGGTGACAGGCGTGCGCTGGCCGTCCGTTCAGCACTCATGAACCGGGGAGTCAATATCACAAAGGTTCAAACCGTCAGTTTTGGTGAAGAAATGCCTGCTGATCCTTCAAATCCGAGTTCCGGGCGTAACAGGCGCGTGGAATTCGGTATTGTCCGCTAAACATCCCGCCCCCTCAATGATCGGTTGATTTTCCCTGACAAGGGAAAGGTTTATACTTGTCAGCCAAGATTTGGGGTTTACTATTCACGGCAAGTAAACCCCCGCCAACTCTCGAAGCAATGAGATGAACCTGGCGAGCCTTAAACCGGAACAAATCGTTCCTGAATTGCAGTCCACTGATCACTTGGAGGTCATCAGTGAACTCGTCGGCCTGTTGTTTGACTACCTGGAACAGGTTCAACACAACCCTCTGCCTGAAGCAATAAAAGAGAAGACATATGCCAGCCTCACCCAACGCGAGGAAAAGATCAGCACCGGGATAGGTTCAGGTGTTGCCATACCCCATGCGTTCTCGGAGGACATTGAGGAAATGGCAGTGATTTTTGGCCGCTCAAAAAAAGGCGTCGACTTTGAAGCCGTCGACAACAACCCGGTATACTTCATTGTTCTTTTTCTCGTGCCACAGAAAGATTATCATCAACATCTCCAGACTCTGGCCGCTATTGCAAAGCTCTTCACTCGCAGCGATATCCGCAAGGAGTTGGCGCTAGCGGAAACCCGCGACGACATCCTGGCTGTTTTTAAAAAGCATGTCGTTACCGGCTAGCCTACCCGCCAACGCGCATAAATCCGCTTCCACCCAGACTGATTGAAGCTATGGCTACATTCTCAGAGCAACTTACCCAAAGACTGATAAATGCACTGGGTGCACTCGGGGACGACACCCTGCAGCAAGGATCCGCTCCTGTTGTCACTGCCGCAACTGACACACGGTTCGGGGACTACCAGACCAATGTGGCAATGACTCTGGCAAAACCGCTAAAGAAAAATCCACGGGAACTTGCCTCACAAATTATTGAGCATTTTGATGTTTCCGGGCTATGCGATCCGCCGGAAATCGCAGGCCCGGGATTCATCAATTTCCGCATATGCAGCGACGCCATTACCTCACGCATATACAGCCTGACAGGCGATGAACGCCTCGGCGTTGACCCGACAGCCACCACCAAACGCCTGCTGATCGACTTCTCTTCGCCAAATGTCGCCAAGCCCATGCATATTGGCCATATACGCAGCACAATTATTGGCGATTGCCTTGCCAGAACGGCAAGGTTTCTCGGGCATGACGTCATTGCCGACAACCACATTGGAGACTGGGGCACTCCCATGGGCCAGGTGCTGTACGGCTGGAAAAACCATCTCGATGAAAATGATTTTACCTCCAACCCTATCAACGAGCTGCTGCGCTTGTATCAACTGGTAAAACAGCAATCGGAATCGGATCCGGAAATTGCCGGGGAATGCCTTGAGGAAACTGTTAAACTCCAGTCAGGCGATCCGGAAAACCTCGCGCTCTGGAAACAATTCATCGAAATAACAATGTCCGGCGCCCAGGAAATCTACCAGCGCCTGGACATTCACTTCGACACCACGCTCGGGGAATCATTTTATGACCAATATCTGGCACCACTGGTTGAAAATCTTCTTGCCGAGGGCATCGCACGGGAAAGTGATGGTGCTATCTGCATCTTCACCAGTAACGAACTTGACCCGAAGGAAGACCCGCTTCTGGTGCAGCGAGACGGTGAGTGGCTGCCTGCCCCTTGCCTAATCCGGAAAAAAGACGGGGGATTTAATTACGCGACAACTGACATAGCAACCATCGACTACCGGGTGAATGAGCAAAAAGCGGATGAGGTCCTCTATGTTGTTGATGACCGGCAATCCCTTCACTTCCGGCAGTTGTTTGAAGTGGCTCGCCGCCGCGGTATCCCCACATCCCTGAAACACATCGCTTTTGGAAAAATCCTCGGCGATGACCGGAAACCCTTCAAGACACGTGAGGGTACTGTTCCCGCCCTCGGCGATGTGCTTAACGAGGCGGTTGACCGCGCACGTAAAATTGTTGATGAGAAGAACAGCGGACTCCCGGAAGATGTTATGTCCGATATCGCTGAGAGAATCGGGGTGGGAGCGCTTAAATATGCCGAACTCTCACAGGCACGATCCAGCGACTATGTCTTTTCATGGGAAAAGATGCTCTCCCTGCAGGGAAACACCGCCCCCTACATGATCAACGCTTACGTCCGGACACGTTCCATTTTCCGTAAACTGGAAGGCACTCCGGAATACCCTGCTGACACTCTCTCCATTAGCGAGGAGGCGGAAAGGGTCATTGCAATGAAACTTTGCCAATACGGGGAGATCCTCCCACAGGTTCTTTGTGATTACCGCCCGAATCTTCTGGCATCATACCTCTATGAGCTGGCCCAGAACTTTCATTCCTTTTACGAGCAGTGCCCCGTGCTTAATGCCAAGGAACCTTCCCGCTGCACAAGAATCGCCCTCTGCGACACCACCTCCAGTGTCCTCAGGCATGGCCTTGATCTCCTTGGTATTTCTCCGCCTGAGCGCATGTAGCATTCACTCACAACAATCGTTGCGAAAGAGGTTAAAAAAGGGTAAATATTAAGCATACTCCAGTAAGTTCTGCTGCTGGATAGGATTATGCTTGAGATTCTAGGAAAAACCGACCACTCGCCCTCGCATTGCGATGGTTATTCGCGTCGTAATTTCCTGAAAGTCGGAGGCATGGCAGCCGGCGGATTGTCCCTCAGTCAACTGCTCTCCCTGGAGGCAAAAGCCAAAACCGGCTCTTCCCACAAGGCAATCATCAACATCTACCTTCCCGGCGGTCCGTCCCACCTTGACATGTTCGACCTCAAGCCGGATGCCCCGTCAGAAATTCGCGGGGAGTTCCGGCCCATGGCAACCAATGTCCCCGGGATGGAGATTTGTGAATTGTTTCCAGGGCTTGCAAGGATTGCAGACAAGTTTGCCATTGTGCGCTCACTGTGTGATTCCGACGGAGGTCACGACTGTTACCAGTGCATGACCGGACACAAGAAGAACAGTCCCTCCCCTGCCGGCGGATGGCCCTCGTTTGGCTCATGGGTTTCAAAGGTGCAAGGTTCCAACCCGGGGGTCCCGGCCAACCTCTCGCTAATGTATCCCACCGGCAACCGGACCTGGGGTGAAGCCGGCACATCAGGGTTCATCGGGCATGAACACACGCCAATGGGAATGGTGGCAAAAGATCCCAATGCCCGGGCAAAAAGCATGACTCTGCAGGGCATGTCACTCGAGCGCATGCTGGATCGTGAGACCCTGCGCACATCAATCGACCGTATGCGCCGGGACGTGGATGCAACCGGGCAGATGGACGGGCTTGACTCCTACAACAAGCAGGCGCTTGAAATCCTTTCCGACAGCGGACTGGCCAACGCCCTCGATATCTCCAGGGAGGACCCTAAGGTCGCTGAGCGTTACGGAGTCAACGATCCTGCCTACCAGCGGGACGGGGCACCAAAAATGATCCGTAACTTCCTGGTTGCCCGCCGCCTTGTCGAAGCCGGAGCCCGGGTCGTTTCCCTGAACTACAGCCGCTGGGACTGGCACGGTGGCGACGGCATGAACTTTCCCCGTTCACGCGAGGAATTTCCTCTCCTTGACCAGGGACTCAGCGCCCTGATTACCGACCTGCATGAGCGTGGCATGCTGGATGATGTTTCCATCGTAATGTGGGGTGAGTTCGGGCGAACCCCGAAAATCAACGCCAAGAACAGCCGGGATCACTGGCCAAAGGCAAACTTCTGCCTGCTGGCAGGAGGCGGCATGAACACCGGCCAGGTCATTGGTGCCACCAATGAGCGCGGCGAGGAACCTTCTGAGCGCCCGGTGAAGTTCCAAGAAGTCTTCGCAACACTCTACCATAACATCGGAA
>CAWVVE010000210.1:0-4919 GCA_963933075.1 uncultured Verrucomicrobiaceae bacterium
GGCTACCGACACTCGCCAGCATATGGATCACCAGGGACCTGCCGTTACGCTTGGAATACAACTCGTTTAACTTCATCGCCGCCGCCTCAACGCGTGCAACCGCAGCCGAGGTTGTCTCAAATGCCACCCCGTCAACCATGCTGATCTTGGTTGCGATAATCTCCGCCTCCACTTCGGGGAAGAACTCCATCTTGATGCGTCCTCCACCAACAACGCCCAGGGTTATCGCAAACAACGCAAAGAAAACCGCCAATACCAGATAGCGTGCATGCAGGGCGCGGCGAAGCACAGGGCGGTATACGGTTTCAACGAAACGCTCAAGTCCCCGCGCAATCCGTTGTTGGAACCTAAGAATAAAGCCCTGATCATTGCCGCTATTCGTCGGCCTCAACATGGCTAGGTGCGCGGGCAGTATTAACTTGGACTGGATCAGGGAGAAGAGTAAGGTCGGGATCACAATCCAAGGGATATTTCGCCATATCATGCCACTGACTCCGCTAATCCCAAGCATCGGGGTAAACGCAATGGCAGTCGTCAAGACACCGAAAATGACGACCACGCCAACCTCGTGGGTTCCCCGCCATGACGCGACACGGGGATCCTCTCCAGCCCGGATCCGCCGATAAACATTTTCACCAACGACAATGGCATCATCAACCACGATGCCGAGCACGAGGATAAAGGCAAAAAGCGTGATCATGTTCACTGATATTCCCGTGTAGGGCATCATCCAGATTGCCCCGGCAAAGGACACCGGGATACCAATTGTCACCAGTGCCGCAAGACTCGGGCGAAGGAAAAGAGACAACACGATCATTACCAGCAAAAGCCCCCATAATCCGTTGCGGGCCAGGAGGTCAAGTCGGCCCTCGAGCATCCTTGAGCTGTCATTCCATATCTCAAGTGATACCCCTTCGGGAAATTGCCAGCGGGCCTGCTCAATATAGCTCTTTGCTGCACGCGCCACGTCCAGCGTATCTTCATTCCCTATACGGAACACCTGGATGGCGGCCGCCTTCTTGCCGTCAAAGCGACTGCCCATGTCTATATCCTCAAAACCATCAACAACCGTTGCCAGTTCACCAACCACCACCTGCGTCCCATCGGGACGGGTAATCACAGGAATATTCTCAAATCCCTCTGCAGTGTAGCGCTTTGCCTCAGCCTTGATCAGGATCTCCCCCGCATCCGTGCGTACCGACCCCCCTGGAAGGTCAAGGGAGGAGGAGCGAATCGCCTCTGCCACCTCAGCAAAGGTTAACCCGTAAGCACGCAACGTGTCCTCGGAAACATTGACGGATATCTCGTAGGGACGAACACCCGAGAGTGCCACCTGGCTGATCCCCTTGTCCTTGCGGAACAATGAGGCAACCCGTGCAAAGAACCCCCGTGGAGGCGGCGGCTGGAAAGACAACAGCCCGTCACGCACTTTTTCAGCATAGCCGCGCAGGGTGTGTTCATCGGTATCGGCAGAAATCGCCACCGTGAGGACCTGATTCTTAATGAGAATCTCCTCATAAAGCGGTGCTTCGGCGTTCTCCGCAAGATTCTCAATAGCATCTACCCTGCTCTTGATATCATCCATGACATCGCGCAGGTAAAAATTGCTGGCGACCTCGACATAAATAACACCAAAGGAATCAATCGACGTCGACTTCATGGTGTCTATACCCTCAAGGTCCTGGATCGCTTCCTCGACAGGTATACAGACTCCTTTTTCAACCTCTTCCGGCGTCGCTCCAGGGTAAGCGATTTTCACCGCCACATAGTTGGTGGCGGTTTCAGGGAAAATCTCCTTCTTCAGTTTGAGCCAAGTGGTTAAGCCGGCAAGCAATACCGCCCCCATGATAAAGTTGGCCGGGATATGGTTTCGTGAAAACCAGTGGATGATGTTGCGCATTGTCCTGTTAGTCGCCTGATCGCACGTCCCCCGCATCCAACTCTTCGCTACCGTGCCCTTCATTGACCTGGACGGACATGCCATCGATCACGTTGGGCACTGGACTTATGGCAACTAGCTCACCCTCCGCAAGACCCTCAGCAACGACCACCTCATCATACTCGGTACGAATTACCGTTACTTTTCGCAAGCCAACAGTCTTGTCGGGCTTGACGACCAGGATACGGTCTTTACCGTAAAATGCCTTACGGGGAAGACGGTAAACCGACGCAAGAGTCTTGCCAGTCAATTCAGCGCTCAGAAAAAGCCCGGGCACAAGAAACTTGGCCGCGGAAGTGCCAGGTTCACCCGGCAGGATACTGGCCACCAGGAAAACGGATTGGCTGCCACGGTCAACCTGCCCCTCTGTCCGTATGAGCTTCCCCTCCCATTCCACTTCCTCACCGCCAAACCTCGCCCTGGAAGACACCGTCACGTTAGACCCCATGTCGATAAACCTGAAATCCTCAAGCGACACCGGCAAGCGAAGCTCAAATTCTCTGCTGAACAGATCGGCAACCAATCCACCGGCAACTAAAGAAGAGCCTTTCTCGGTAAAAGTCTGCTTCACCTGACAGGAATAAGGTGCCCTCACCTTGGTGCGCAACACGTCACGCTTAGCCTTATCCAGTCCCGCCTGGGCCGCATCCACCCGCTTTGTTGCGCTTCTCAGCTGCGGTTTACGCAAAACAAGTTCACCGGCCTTGCGTCCTCCTCCGAGTGCCTCCCAGTCACGTTTTGCCTGCTCTGATCGTGCCTGCTCCTGGTCAAGGATCAGCGCTGCTGCTGCAAGGTCGGAAGCGGCAAGTATTTCTGCAGCCTCATAATCCGCACGATCGATCTCCAGTAGGACCTCACCCTCTGCAAAGCGTTCACCTACCTCAAGCTTCGGGGAAACCCACACAACCCTGCCTGATACCTCGGCTGCAAGTGATGTCCTGCGACTGGGGATGACCTCTCCTTGGGAAGCAATTCTTACGACATAATTCGCTGTCGTTGCCGTTACGACATCCACGACGGGCAATAGGATATTGCGAGGCTTTTTCGCCGCTTTTGGCTTCGTCATTATCAGGACCCAGCTGATTCCGACGCCAATAATGACAATAAGCAGAGAAATTGTGATTTTAACCCAGTTCTTCATTTTTTCTTCTCAATACTGCCACCAAGGGCAAGGTGCAGGTTGACCCGATTGTTTAAGCGCATACGCCGCAATGTCAGTACCTGGGAGCGCACGCTAAGCATCTGTCTCTGCGTAAGCAGCAGGCTTGTAGAATTGCCTACCCCTCGACGGTATTCATCCATGGAGCGTGCAAAGGCAGCAATCAGATCCTCCTCTGCAGAACGTAATGCCTCCTCGCGCTTACGCAATACAACCTCATTATCAAGCCGCGTCTCAACCTCCCCAAATGCCTTGAGAACTGCACGCTGGTAATCAATGTATGCCTCGGACTCGGCAAGCTTGCGCAATTTCAGGTTCTCGAGGACTTCTCCTGCACGGAAAATCTGCTGCCCAAAGCCACCGGCTATACTCCAGACACCAAGACCGGAATTCGTTAATTGCCGCAATGCTGAACTCGCCGCGCCACCGCTTCCAGTCAGTTTAATCTGAGGAAAAAGGGCCAACTTGGCCTCCTTCATCCGGCGATGCGTTGCCGTTAATCGACGTTCAGCGGCAATAATATCCGAGCGCCGCAGCAACAAGCCCGATGGAACCCCGGGCGGGGGTGGCGAGGGCATCTCCGGAAATTCCCCAACGGATTGCAACGCGGCAGCGGGATAACGTCCGAGAAGAACTTCAATTTGCCGCTGTGCAGCACGTTTCTGTGCCCGTCGATCCTCAACAAGCGCCCTCGCTGTTTCCATGTCAGCCGATGCCACTCGCACCTGCGAGGCTGAACCACTGCCTGACTCAAAGGCATCGCGTAGTGTCCGGTGAGTCTCAATGAAACTGGCAAGGCCCTTTTCACTTAAGGCTATTTGCGCATTTGCCTCGAGAAGGGCGAACCAGATCTTTGCAGTTTGGGCGGCAAGGGAGGATGCCACCCCTCGCAAATCCTCGGCTGCAGCCTGCACTTCCGCAATATATGCCTCTTGGCCTGCACGAATGCGTCCCCACAAATCCACTTCCCATGACACGTTTAAAGAAGCTCCGAAGTTGTTTGACAATGCCTTGGCAATATCTCCATCACCACCGGATTTCTCGCCAAAGGGGAACCCGATAAATGCCTGTTGGGCACGCCTGCCATCAATCCCGGCATTGAGGTTGGGAAATCTCTTGGAGCCCGCAATCTTCGCATTTGCAGCAGCCGTCTCGACACGGATTGCCGCTTTCTTGATATCCCAGTTATTTTTCTTCACCTCCTCAATCAATCCCTTCAACACCCGGTCACCTGAGAGTTGGTTAATCCAATCGCTAGCGACTACCCGTTCATCAAGCCTGCTGCTGTAGGATGGCGGCAGGTCGACGGCAAGAATGTCTTTCTTCCCGGGTGGAAATTTTGCCACACAAGCTGTCAATGCGCAGGCGAGCAGGACGATTAAGCCCCTGGTCGCATAATGTCTTGTGGCCTTCTCCCAAATCATCTTCACTTGCTGTGCCCCACTTCCTGCGCCGTAAGACCGGCAGCTAGAAAAATCAACATTTCCTCCCGCAACACCTCAAAGGAAGGTAATTCACAACGCCCCTGCGATAGAATTGCCAACTTGTCGTAATGAAACAGGGAATGCGCCATCGCTCCCGCCATGAACAGCAGTCGCAAGTGGGCAGTGTTGGAACTTACCCCCGGGCAACACTCGCAGATGATTTCCACAAAGCGTGCAACCACCTCGGGAAATTGCCGCATCACCAGCCTGGAAACCCTTTCATCACGAGCTGCCATACAGCGGCTCATCAACTTGAAAAAACGATTGTCTCCCTCAATCCCGCGCGCTGCTGCCTCAAGCACCGGGTCAATAAACGCCATAACAATACTCCTTGCAT